>NZ_JBALHR010000009.1:0-162592 GCF_036964905.1 Gemmobacter denitrificans | reverse complement strand
CCCGCGAAACCCTCTTCGCAAACCCGCAGCACCCCTACACACAATCCCTCTTCGCTGCCACCCCCGTCACAGACACCGCCGCAATCCGAAACCGCATCGAAAAACGAAAAAACGCCAGGGCGCGTCAGGCTTCGGCCGGTCTGGGCGATACGGGCACCGCGTGATCGCCGGTTTCGGGGCCCGCGACTAGAGCCCGGGCTTGCGGTCAGGTGGCGCCCCGAAAAGTAGCACGAAATGGCACAGCGCGGCATGGGCACGGGCGGCGCAGGTCGCGGCATCCGGCTGCGGCACCCGGCCGACGACGCGGCGGATCTGGATATCCCCGATCAACAGGGCCAGATAGGTTTCGCAGGCCATGTTGAGATCAGTGAAGGCAAACCAGCCCTGATCCCGGCCCCGCAAGATGACCCTGGCAATCAACGGCACCAGCGTATCGCGCCCCTCGGCGGCGATGGTCAGACCCAGCTCGCCCGTTGGATCGGCTGCTGCGGCCCGGTTCAGCGCGATGGCACGGTCGGTGGTGACCATCTGCAATAGTACCGGCCCAACCCGTTGCAGCGTTTCTACCGCATCCCCGCCCGCAGCGATCTGGTCTTCCAGCATCGCCTTCACCTCGGCGGCATTGCGGCGGACAAGCGCGGAAAACAGGCCGACCTTGTCACCATACCAGTTGTAGAGCGTTTCATTCGACGCTTTGGCCGCGCGGGCAATCGCCAGCATCGACGTGCCGCCATAGCCCTTCTCCTCCAGAACCGCATAGGCCGCCTGTTCGATCTGTTCCTGCCGGATGGATTTGCTTTCGTCACGCATGCGGCCCCCTGAACCAGCTTGACGAAAGCCGTAATCATGATTACGCATCAATACAAGTGTACATATAATTACGGATCAACGGCGATTGCACCGCTTTCGCCGAAACCCAAGACTCAAGGAATTGCCATGCCCCCGTCAGACCGCCCCATGCAGGCCGCCCTTGCCTGCCTGATCCTGTTGCAAACCGTGATGCTGGGCTCGCTTTATACCGGTGTCGCCCCGCATCCTCCCGCCGCCACACCGCTGTTCGGCATCGCGCCATTCCTTTCGGCCTCGCTATCCGCGGCCTGCGCGGCGCTGATCCTTGGGCCATCGCACAGCCTTGCGGGCCGCAGTCTGGCGGGGCTCGCGGCCTTGGCGGGATTGGTGTCCTTCGGACCGCAAAAGTATCTTGATCCGCAGATCGGGCTGATCTGGCCCGCCGTCCTGACCGGTCAGATTGCGGCAGGAACCGTCCTGCTGGGTCTGCCGGGAATTGCGCGCCGCAGGGCCGCCATGACCGGGCAATGACTGCCTTACTTCTTGTTCCGCAAGGCCCGCTTGCGGATATAGGACGTGGCCTCCGCCTGTGACTGTGCGGCCCATCGGTCGCACAAGCCCTCCACCCAGACGGGCTGCGACTTCCACGCATCGTTCAGCCAATTGGCAACCGAATCCTGCACATAGCGTGACGGGTCGGCGCGCAGGGGATCAAGCAGCGGCAAAGCGTGGTGGGGTTCATCTTTCAACAGCTTGATGTGGCTGGCCCAGACCCCGCGCGGACGGATCGCCTCGCAGGCAAAGCGACGCAGATACTCCGATGCTTCGCCGGTCAGGGGCGTCAGTTCCGCAATGGCAACCTCGGGTTCTGCGACAATCGCCGGTCGCAGCGCCAGCCAGGCCCATTCCCGCACCCCGAAATGCGCATCATCCGCAAAAGGGCGCATGGCGCGCAACTTGGCCTGCAATGATCCGGCAGGATCGGCAGCAACGAGATAGGCCCCCCAACCGCGCACAAGATCGGACGGGTGCCGGGCCAGCCAATCCAAACGGTCCAGCCCCGAATGGTCATGGATGATCTGCGCCGCCGTTGCCATGCGCCGGGTGATGCCGGCCTTGGGGTCGATCTGTGCGGCCGCGCCGGCCAGTTCGGGCAACACCGCCGCCATCAGCGCCGCAAGATCGGTGGCCAGATTTTCCGACAGGGTCGCGGCCTCGATCTCTCCGGCATTCAGCCGGGCCAGAATGTCGGGCGCGACATCGGCCACCTTGGCTGCGCCGGTGCGGGACTGTTTCACCATGGGTAATGGCCCCCGCCTGACCGGGGAAACAGGGGGGTGGGTTCGACTGTCCGACTGTCACGCACCCCGTGCATCGCACCGGCCCAAATCACTGTACTCCGCAAAAGCGCACCTCGCACTGCCTGTTCACCCGTCTTGCCCTTTATCGCACAATCAGCAGCGCAGTTGACAAGGGTTATCGCAGCCCATGCGCGCGCCTATGCACGTGGCGCAAGCCCGCCTTCATGCAGGATGAATTCCACAATGGCGTGGATGCCCTTGCCATGGCGCAGCGCGGCCATCACCAGGGCCTTGCCAGCCCGGGCTGCACGGGCATCGGATTCCAGCAGAACCGGATCAACACCGACATGCGGGGCCAGATCGGTCTTGTTGACCACCAGAATATCTGCCCGCGCCAGCCCCGGCCCCTTCTTGCGCGGAATGTCCTGCCCTGCCGCCGTATCGATGACATAGATCGTCAAATCGGCGAGTTCCGGCGAAAAGGTTGCCGCCAGATTGTCGCCGCCGGATTCGATCAGGATCAGGTCAAGATCGGGAAAGGCAGCCGTCAGATCGGCGATGGCCGCAAGATTGATGCTGGCATCTTCGCGGATCGCTGTATGCGGGCAACCGCCGGTTTCCACACCCCGGATCCGGTCGGCAGGCAGAACCTGCGCGCGCATCAGCGCCTCGGCATCCTCACGCGTGTAGATGTCATTGGTGATGACCGCCATCGACAGCCGTGGCGCCAGTGCGCGGGCCAGTTCGATGGTCAGCGTGGTTTTGCCAGCACCTACCGGGCCACCAATACCGACGCGAAGCGGGCCATGTGTCATGTGCGGAAAATCCTTGTCTGCAGGGTTTCGTGGCGCATCTGCGCGATCTCGGCCCCCCAGGCACAGGTGCCAAGGGCCTGTTCATCCGCCTCTGCCGCACGCTGCGCCGTGGCGATGATCTGCGGGGCCAGTGCCGCAAGGATGCGCTGGCCCTCTGCCGGGCCGAGGGGCAGAAAGCGCACCGCAGCCAGGATCAGGTTCAGCGCCTGCCCCTGCAGGAAAAGCGCGATCACCTCGGCTTTTGGCAACCCCAGCCCGGCACAGGCACGCCCGACGGCCACCGGCAGCGCGGCAGGTGCGCCCCCCGTCCCCGTCAGCCCCGCTGCCAGCCCGGCAAAGGCCGCGCCCTGATCCAGCGTTTCGGTCAACCGCTCGGCAGACAGGCACAGCGCCCGGGCCAGATCATCCAGCGCCGCATGATCGGCATCCTGGTGCAGCGCCAGCGCCAGCAGCACCGCATCCAACCACAGCGTGCCATGGGCAAGGCTGTCGGCGATCCAGCCCGCGATCCCGGCACCATCGCGCAGCCAGCCCGCATCCATCGCCCATTCAGTTCCGCCCGAATAGGCAAACCCCCCGGTCGGAAAGGCGGGCGACAGCAGTTGCGCGATCCGCAGCCGCGCCTCAGTGGCTGTGGCCAAAGGTGCGTCCATGACCATAGGCCCCTCCCTCCGGGCGGAACGGCGCGAAAGCGCGCACCAGCCTTGCGCCAAGCTGCACCAACATCGCCTCCAGCACCGGATCGGCGCGGATCACCAGATGATCGGCATGGATTTCGCAAGGGCAATGGCGGTTGCCGATGTGCCAGGCCAGCCGCGCCAGATCACCTTCGATCCGCAGCACCGGTTCATGCGCCTCGATCACCGCCACCGCGCGCCCGTCGGCCAGACCAAGCGCCGCGCCCGCACCCAGGCTGACGACCTGCGGCAGATCGACCATCACAGTCGCCCCCTCTTCGGTCTGCAGTCGCTTGCGGCGCAAGCAGCGGCCTTCGTAATCCAGCACCACCCGCCCGGCCACCGCGCGCCCATGCCCTTCGGCCAGAACACAATCGGCCAGACCCAGATCCTTCTGCAGCAAAATGGTCATCGCGCCCTCAGAACAGGAAATATCGCTGCGCCAGCGGCAATTCCGTCGCAGGCGCGCAGGTCAGAAGCGCACCATCGGCGCGCACTTCATAGGTTTCAGGGTCAACCTCGATCAGTGGTGTGGCGCTGTTCAGCCGCATATCCGCCTTGCCGATGCCGCGCGTGCCTTCCACCGCCACCGCCGTCTTGGACAGCCCGTCACAAGCCCCCAACCCATCCGCGCTGACAAAGGTGACCGCCGCCGCATGCCGCGCCCGGCCCATGGCACCGAACATGGGGCGCATCGCCATCGGTTGCGGCGTCGGGATCGAGGCGTTGGGGTCACCCATCTGCGCCGCAACGATCTGCCCGCCGATCAGCACCATTTCGGGCTTTGCACCGAAAAACGCCGGGTGCCACAGCACCAGATCGGCGCGCTTGCCCGGTTCGATACTGCCGACATGGGCGCTGATCCCATGCGCCACCGCGGGGTTGATGGTATATTTCGCCACATAGCGCCGGGCGCGCAGATTGTCATTCGCGCCCGTTTCGCCCTCCAGCCGCCCGCGCTGAACCGACATCTTGTGCGCGGTCTGCCAGGTGCGGGTGATGACCTCGCCCACCCGGCCCATCGCCTGACTGTCGCTGCTGATGATCGAAAACGCGCCCAAATCATGCAGGATATCTTCGGCGGCAATGGTTTCGCGCCGGATGCGGCTTTCGGCAAAGGCCACATCCTCGGGCACGCGGGCATCCAGATGGTGGCAGACCATCAGCATGTCGAGATGTTCGTCAATCGTGTTGACGGTATAGGGCCGGGTCGGGTTGGTTGATGACGGGATCACATTTTGCGATCCCACCACCCGCATGATATCAGGCGCATGGCCTCCGCCCGCACCTTCGGTGTGATAGGCATGGATCGTGCGCCCGGCGATGGCCTTCAGCGTGTTTTCGACAAAGCCGGATTCGTTCAGCGTGTCGGTATGGATCATCACCTGCACATCCATCGCCTCGGCCACGGTCAGGCAGCAGTCGATGGCGGCGGGGGTGGTGCCCCAGTCTTCGTGCAGCTTCAGGCAGCAGGCCCCGGCGCGCACTTGTTCGACCAGGGCCTCGGGGCGGCTGGCATTGCCCTTGCCCGCAAGACCGATATTCATCGGCAGGCTGTCGGCGGCTTCCAGCATCCGGCGGATATGCCATGGCCCCGGGGTGCAGGTGGTGGCCAGGGTGCCATGGGCGGGGCCGGTGCCACCGCCGATCATCGTGGTGATGCCCGAGGCAAGCGCCTCGTCGATCTGCTGGGGGCAGATGAAATGGATGTGGCAATCGATCCCGCCCGCAGTCAGGATGCGGCCTTCGCCTGCGATGATTTCGGTGCCGGGGCCAATGACCAGCGTGACACCGGGCTGGGTATCGGGGTTGCCCGCCTTGCCGATCCCGGCAATGCGCCCATCGCGCAGACCCACATCGGCCTTCACGATCCCGGTCCAATCCAGGATCAGCGCATTGGTGATCACGGTATCCATGGCCCCTTCGGCGCGGGTGCGCTGCGATTGGCCCATCCCATCGCGAATGACCTTGCCGCCACCGAACTTGACCTCTTCGCCATAGATCGTCAGGTCGCGTTCCACCTCGATCACCAGCGCGGTATCGCCCAGCCGCACACGATCGCCCTTGGTGGGACCGAACATGGCGGCATAATCGGCGCGGGAAATTTCAACCGGCATCCAGGGCCCCCATCACATGACTGTTGAAGCCCCAGACCGCCCGATCCCCCGCATAGGGGATCAGGCGCACTTCGCGCTGTTGGCCCGGTTCAAAACGAATTGCGGTTCCAGCCGCGATATCCAGCCGCATGCCGCGCGCGGCATCGCGATCAAAGTCAAGGCCGGGATTGGTCTCGGCAAAATGGTAATGGCTGCCCACCTGCACCGGACGGTCGCCCGTATTGGCCACCATCAGCGTGATCGCGGGACGCCCGACATTGAGGGTGATGCTGCCCTCGGCAGGCATGATTTCGCCGGGGATGAAGGTGCTGCCCATGTCAGGCCACCGCCAGCACAAGACCGGCCAGCACCGTGCCCGCCCCGGTCAGGCGCAGCGCCAAAGCCGGAGCCGCGCGACCAAGGGCAAGACCCGCAGCATGCAGCAGTGCCGTCGCCAGAACGAAACCTGTAGAATAGGCAACCAGACCCTGCGCCGGACCTTCGGCCCCATGCGCCCAGCCATGCGCCGCGCCAAACAGGGCGACAGCGCCGATCAGCACCGGCAGGCCGGGCTGCCGCACCAGCGCGACCATCGCCCCCAACACCATGACCGAGGCCAGGATCATCGGCTCCACCGCAGGAAACACCCACCCTGCCGCCCCTGCGATACCCCCCGCCAACATGGCCAGCACGAAGGTTGACGGCAGCGCCCACATGGCCCGCCCCCCGATCTGCGTCGCCAGAACCCCCAGCACCAGCATCGCCAGCAGATGATCGGCCCCGCCCAGCGGATGCGCGACGCCGCTGCCAAAACTGCCAAGACCATGCGGGCCGGAATGGGCCAGGGCCGCACCGGGCATCAGCCCGAGAGCGGCGATGAGAGGCGTGTATTTCATGGCGTCTCCTGTCGGATCGGGTGGTGAACGGTCACCAGTTTGGTGCCATCGGGAAAGGTGGCTTCGACCTGCACCGACTCGATCATTTCGGCGATGCCGGGCATGCAATCGGCGGCAGTGATGACATGCGCCCCGGCCTCCATCAGATCGGCGACGCTGCGGCCATCGCGGGCGCCTTCGGTCACGAAATCCGAAATCAGCGCCACCGCCTCGGGATGGTTCAGCCGGACGCCACGCGCCAGCCGGGCGCGGGCCACCATCGCGGCAAGCGCAATCAGCAACTTGTCCTTTTCGCGCGGGGTCAGGTTCATGCGGCAGCTCCTTCATGTTGCCAGACACGCGGCAGCGGGCCGGGGCGCAGCACGCCCACCAGCCGCGCAATCTGGCCGCGCATTGCCCAGATATCGGCGGCACGCAGCCGGACGACCACCTGCCCGTCGCGCGCCGATGCGGCAGCTTCGACACCCTGCCCGGTCAGGGCCGCGCGCAGGGCAGGCAGGGCATCCGCCGCGCCGGGGGCCAGACACATCAGGCTGGCCAACACCCGTGCGCCACCATGCAATGCGGGGCTACCGCGCATCAGACTGTCGGCATCCAGCCGCAAGGGATCGCACAGCACCAAACGACCGTCACGCCAGACCTCGCGCCGGTCCGTCAGGGCAAGCTGGGTGACGGTTTCTCCCATGGCGGCACGGCCCAGCACGACCACCTCGATCGCGAGATAGCTGGCATCCGCAGCCATCGTGACATGCGTCAACCGATCCAGCGCCGCACCCTGAAATAGGATTGTCTCTTGCGGCAACCAATCCAGTGCAGCACCCCGGTTCAACGTGAACCGAACCGTCACCCGCGCCGGGCCTGACTCGGCCCGGTAGGCGCGTTCCGCCGTCTGGGTAGTGGCCCGCATGGCCTGCGCTGGCCCCAGATCCAGCGAAAGATCAAGCCGGTCGCCCGAGGTCAGCCCGCCCGACGTGTTCAGAAATACCACCTCAGGCCCCGAGGCGCGGCGGGGAAAGACGAAGGTGCGGGCTGATCCGGCCTGCGCCAGATCGACAATGCCGCCCCCCGCAAAACCGACATGGGCGCGACCGTGGCTGCGTTGAAGGGTGGATGTGTCAAACATGCCCCAAGGCTAGGCGACCAAACCGGGCCGGGTCGAGCCGCAGCGCGTGCCGCAGGGCCTGTGGTGGCGGCTTGCCTGTTTCTCATGCAATCCGGGCGATGTTTGCCTGCGATGCAATCGGATTTGGGACGGTGCCTCGGCACAGATCGCCCGTTGCGCTTGCGAAAGCCAAATCCTTGAGCATCCGCGCATGGCAACAGAAGGGCATGGGGCCGCTGTGTCAGACGCCGCTTCCGACCATGCCACCCGATGATGGCGACCGAAAACCCAGTCGCAAGCCTGTCGGATTCTGCTGCACTGGCCCTCGGACACGAATCACGCCCGGTGAATCTGCGCGCCGGTTTTGCCGATTCCATTCGCCATGCGCTTACTTTCTGCGCTGCAGCATTTCCGTTTGGCGTGTAATTTGTGCAGCTGCACAGAAACGCGGCGTAACGGCGGCCCCCCGGACGGGATGCGTTGAATTCGCGCTGTGCCCTGATGCCATTCCGTTGTCCCGCACCCAATCAGCCGGTCGGGACCCACAGGCCAAACCCGATCAGGCAGCCTGCGGCCTTGGAACAAGAACACAGGATCCTGCAGGCAGCCATGCCACATCCAGTGCGGTGCAATCGCAGGGCATCAACAGGGGAAGACACCATGAAACTGACCAGACGCGCACTTTTGGCAACCAGCCTGGCCTCGCTTGCCATGCCGCGCATCGCCTTTGCCGAAGGCGAAACCATCAAGGTTGGCGTGCTGCATTCGCTGTCGGGAACGATGGCCATTTCGGAAACCACCCTGAAAGACACGATGCTGATGCTGATCGAAGCGCAGAATGCCAAAGGCGGCCTTCTGGGCAAGAAGCTGGAGGCGGTGGTGGTTGATCCGGCCTCGGACTGGCCGCTGTTTGCCGAAAAGGCACGCGAATTGCTGACCGTGTCCAAGGTGGATGTGATGTTCGGCTGCTGGACAAGCGTAAGCCGCAAATCCGTGCTGCCGGTGATCGAGGAGTTGAACGGCCTTCTGTTCTACCCGGTCCAGTATGAAGGCGAGGAATCGTCGAAGAACGTGTTCTACACGGGGGCCGCGCCGAACCAGCAGGCCATTCCGGCGGTGGATTACTATCTGGAAGAACTGGGCGTGAAGAAATTCGCGCTGCTGGGCACCGACTATGTCTATCCGCGCACCACGAACAACATCCTTGAAGCCTATCTGATTTCGAAAGGCATCCCGAAGGAAGACATTTTCGTCAACTACACCCCCTTCGGCCATTCCGACTGGTCGAAAATCGTGGGCGACGTGGTCGCGCTTGGTGCCGATGGCAAGAAGGTGGGCGTGATTTCCACCATCAACGGTGATGCCAATATCGGCTTTTACAAGGAACTGGCGGCAGCGGGCGTGACGGCTGATACGATCCCGGTCGTGGCCTTTTCGGTGGGCGAAGAAGAACTGTCGGGCCTGGATACCACCAACCTTGCCGGTCATCTTGCCGCCTGGAATTATTTCATGTCCGCCGACACGCCGGAAAACGCGGCCTTCATCGCGGCATGGAAGGCCTTCATCAAGGATGACAAGCGCGTCACCAATGACCCGATGGAGGCGCATTACATCGGCTTCAACATGTGGGTGAATGCGGTGACCGCCGCAGGCACCACCGATGTGGATGCGGTATCAGCGGCGATGATCGGGCAGGAATTCCCCAACCTGACCGGTGGCATTTCCAAGATGCTGCCCAACCATCACCTGACCAAGCCGGTCCTGATTGGCGAAATCCGCGCGGATGGCCAGTTCGACATCATCAGCCAGACCGAACCGGTGCCCGGCGATGCCTGGACCGATTACCTGCCGGAATCGGCGGTTCTGGAGGCGGACTGGGCCGAGCTGAAATGCGGCATGTATAACACCGAAACCAAGACCTGCGTGCAGCTGACCTCGAACTACTGATCCCTGACCGGTGCGGGTGGGTTCCCTGCCCGCACCCCTTTTTTCCGGAAGTCCGATGCGCCTGATCGCCTGCCTAGCTGCAGCCCTGTTGTGGCTGATGCCCGCGCTTGCCTGTGCCCAAACCAGTGCAGCCGAGATCATAGCCCAGAACCGCGCCCAGATCGAAAAGCCCTCGCGCCAGACCATCGGCCCGGTGATTGATGCGCTGGCCGCCAGCGGCGATCCGATGGCCGATGACATCCTGCAAGCCTGGGCCGAAAAGCGGCTGGTGGTCCGAAAGACCGATGGCGCGCTGTTTCTGGCCCGGCCCGAAGGGGGCAGCTTTGCCCTGACCGCGCTGGATGGCAGCGATGGCGGATCGGCCGCCAAGCCCGACCTGACCGAGTTGAAGCCCAATGCCGGTGTGCGGGGCGTCATCGCGGCGGCGCTGGTGCAGTTCACCCTGTCAGACCCCGATCCGGCCCGCCGCGACGCGGCATTGACCTCGATCGCGCGCAATCCCACGGCGGAAACCCTGGCCCCTTTGCGCGCGTCCATCGACAGCGAAACCGACCCGGCGCTGAAGGCCCGCAAGCAGCGGCTGGATCTGTTCCTGACCCTGCGGTTTGATCCCGACCCGGCGGCGCGCGTGGCAGCGATCGAGGCGTTGGGCAGCGATACGGCACTGGATGTGCGCGCGGCCCTTGCCCCGCTTCTGGCCACGACCCGGGTGGCGGCTACCGCCCCCCCACAGGGCAACATCGCCCGCACCTTGCGCCCGGGCCGCGATCTGACCGAGGCCGAGGCCTATGATCTGCTGGTTCAGGCCGGGATTGCCCCCGCCCGCCTGACCCGCGAAGACCAACGTGCGGCCATTCTGGCCCATCTGGCCGATGGCAGCGTTGCAGGTATCCCGTTGGCCGATCTGAATACGCAATCCGCCCGCGACCGGGCCTATACCGCGCTGGAACAGGCGGGCAAGGTGCCGGTCGCCGCCACCGATGATGAAGCCCGCGCCGCAGTGGCGAGCCACGGATTTTATGACGTTTATCTGGAACCTGACGCCAGCGTGACCACCGCAGCAGCAGGGGCGATGGCGCGCATCGGCAACAAGGTGGCGGTGATGCAGGCCGCCGATCTGGGGCTGGATGCCCTGTCGCTGGCCGCGATCTATTTTCTGGCCGCCATCGGCCTTGCCATCACCTTTGGCGTGATGGGTGTCATCAACATGGCGCATGGCGAATTCATAACCATTGGCGCCTATACCGGCTTTGTCGTCCAACTGTTCGTGCCCGACTACACGCTGTCGATCCTGATTGCGCTGCCCCTGGCCTTTGCGGTGACCTTCGGCGCAGGCGTCGCAATGGAACGGCTGGTGATCCGGCATCTGTACAAACGCCCGCTGGAAACCTTGCTGGCGACCTTCGGCATCTCCATTGCGTTGCAGCAGATCCTGAAGAATGTGTTTGGCACCCAGGCGCGCCCGCTGACGGCACCCGGCTGGCTGGACGGGGCGCTGACCTTCAACGACGTGGTGCAGGTCAGCTATATCCGCATCGCGATCTTTGTCTTGGCGCTGATCTTCCTGCTGTTCTTCCTCTTCCTGATGAAGCGCACCCGTCTGGGGCTGGAGGTCCGCGCCGTGACCCAGAACCCGGCCATGGCGGCGTCGATGGGCATCAACCCCGACCGCATCAACATGCTGACCTTCGGCCTAGGGTCGGGGATCGCGGGCATCGCCGGTGTGGCCATTGGGCTTTATGCCAAGGTCACGTCAGAAATGGGAGCCGATTACATCGTGCAATCCTTCATGACGGTGGTGGTCGGCGGTGTCGGCAATGTCTGGGGCACGCTGGCAGGGGCCACTATGATCGGCAGCCTGCAGAAGGTGATCGAGTTTCTGAACCCCGCCAACACCCTTGCCGCACAGACCTACATGATCCTTTTCATCATCCTGTTCATTCAGGTCCGTCCGCGCGGCATCATCGCCCTGCGGGGACGCGCGGCCGGAGATTGAAACCATGACCCCGACCCTACTGCACCGCAGCTTTTTTGCCCGGCATCCTTCGGTGCTGATCTTCATCGCCTTGCTGGCCCTGTTCACCCTTGCCGTAACCATCGCATCCGAGGCCTACGGGTTTGGCGCGCTGTCCACCTCCTATGTGAAAACGCTGGGCAAGACGCTTTGCCTGTGCCTTGTCGCCCTCGCCATGGATCTGATCTGGGGTTATGCGGGCATCCTGTCCCTGGGCCACATGGCGTTTTTTGCCTTGGGCGGCTATATGATCGGGATGTGGCTGATGTATGCCCGGACCGAGGAAATCGTGGTTCAGGCACTGGCGCAGGGTGGCCTGCCCGCCACACCGGACGAGATCTCCCAAGGGATCGCAGGCCAGATTTTCGGCGTCGTCGGGTCATCCGATCTGCCCGCGATCTGGAGCTTTGCCCATAGCCTGCCGCTGCAACTGATGCTGGCCTTGGCGGTGCCGGGGCTTCTGGCGGCGGTCTTCGGCTGGCTGGCCTTTCGCAGCCGCGTGACCGGGGTTTACCTGTCGATCCTGACGCAGGCCATGACGCTGGCGCTGGCGCTTTACCTGTTTCAGAACGACAGCGGCCTGCGCGGCAACAATGGTCTTTCCGGCCTGCAGAACCTTCCGGGTCTGACCGATGTTTCCCAGGATGCCGTTTCGATGTGGTTCTTCTGGGCGTCGGCGCTGGCCCTGGGTCTGGGCTATCTGACGCTTGCCTGGCTGGTATCGGGCAAGTTTGGCAGCGTGATCCGGGCCATCCGCGATGACGAGGCGCGGGTGCGGTTTCTGGGCTATCCGGTCGAGGTGTACAAGCTGTTCCTGTTTACCCTGACCGCGCTGATCGCGGCACTGGCGGGGGTGCTGTATTACCCTCAGGCCGGGATCATCAACCCGGCTGAACTCGCCCCCATAGCATCGATCTATCTGGCGGTCTGGGTCGCCATTGGCGGGCGCGGGCGGCTTTATGGCGCAGTCATCGGCGCAGCTGCGGTGTCGCTGCTGTCCAGTGCCTTCACCTCGGGGCGCTTGCCCAATATCCCGCTGGGACCGGTTTCGCTGAACTGGGTGGATTGGTGGCTGGTGCTGCTGGGCACGGGGTTCGTTGCCGTCACCCTGTTTGCCCCCAAGGGCATCGGCGGCATCTTCGACCGGCTGCAGCATGTCACCGCACCTTACCGCAAGGGCGCACCGCTGGGGCCGAATGAAGGCAGCCTGCAGGAACAGGAAGCCCGGAAACAGGAGGTCCGGCCATGACCGCATTGCTGGAAGTTTCGGGTATCTCGGTCAGTTTTGACGGCTTCCGCGCCATCAACAACCTGTCCTTTTCCATCGGCCCGGCCGAATTGCGGGCCATCATCGGCCCCAATGGCGCAGGCAAGACCACCTTCATGGATATCGTCACCGGTAAGACCCGCCCGGATGAAGGCAGCGTCACCTTTGGCCCCCGTTCCATATCGCTTCTGGGCATGAACGAGGCGCGGATTGCCCGCGAAGGGATCGGGCGCAAGTTCCAGCGTCCGACCGTGTTCGAAGATCAAAGCGTGCAGGACAATCTGATCCTTGCGTTGAAGGCCGCGCGCAGCCCGTGGCGGGTTCTGTTCTGGGCCCCGAAGCCCGCCGATCTGATCCGGGTCAAGGAACTGGCGCAAGAAGTTGGCCTTGCCGATCATCTGCCCCGCAAGGCGGGTGAACTCAGCCACGGACAAAAGCAATGGCTGGAAATCGCGATGCTGCTGGCGCAGGAACCGCGCCTTCTGCTGGTGGATGAACCCGCCGCAGGCATGACCCCGGCAGAGCGGGAACAGACCACCGCCCTTCTGGTATCCTTGGCAAAAACCCGTGCGGTGGTGGTGGTGGAACATGACATGGATTTTGTGCGCAGGCTGAACTGTCGGGTGACCGTGCTGCATGAAGGGGCGGTTCTGGCCGAAGGATCACTGGATCATGTGACCGCAAATCCGCAGGTCATCAGCGTTTATCTGGGGCGGGGCTAATGCTGCAAACATCGGGACTGACCTTGCATTACGGCGGTAGCCAGATTTTGCATGGCATTGATTTTTCCGCAAAACCTGGAGAAATCACCTGCATCATGGGGCCAAACGGGGTGGGCAAGACCTCATTCCTCAAGGCGCTGGCAGGCACGCATCCACGATCTGGCGGGACCATCACGCTGAACGGGTCCAGCCTGGCCGTCTGTCGCCCGCAGGAAATGGCGCGGCGCGGCCTGTCGGTCGTGCCGCAAGGGCGGATGATCTTTCCGCTGCTCAGCGTGCGGGAAAACCTGGAAACCGCCTTTGCCGTCCTGCCACGGTCGGAACACCAGATCCCGGATGAGGTGTTCACCCTGTTTCCCATCCTGAAGGATTTTCTTCACCGGCGCGGCGGCGATCTGTCGGGCGGGCAGCAACAGCAATTGGCCATCGCGCGCGCGCTCATCATGCGCCCCAAGGTGCTGCTGCTGGATGAACCGACCGAAGGCATCCAGCCCAGCGTGATCCAGCAGATCGGCCATGTGCTGACCTATCTGAAGGACAAGGGCGACATGGCGATTGTTCTGGTCGAACAGTATTTCGAATTTGCCTACGGGCTGGCCGATCAGGTTTATGTCATGCGGCGTGGCGCCATGTCGCTGGGGGGCGCAGCCAGCAGTTTCGACAAGTCCGAATTGCGCCAGGCGGTATCGGTCTAGACCCCGGATCGCCCCCGGCAAGCCGAAGAACGCACCCGGCTAACGCCGGGTACGCTTTGTCTGCCAAGGCAAGGGCAGATCCCCCGCCATGATGCAGCCATAGGGATCGATGCAATCAACCACATCGGCCAGACCGTAATCGCGAATCTGGTCGATCACCGCCCCGGCGCGTTTATAGCTGGAGGGCAGCTCCGACGCATCGACCGCCCCGGCGTGAAAGCGGATATCCAGCCCCGCCGTTTCGGCAGCCAACATCTGCGCAGGGGTCATTGCCCCCATGCGGCGGCGATGTTCCGTGCGCGAGAAATTGCGCCCAGCCCCGTGCGGCGAAAAGCCAAGCGCATGGGCGGCATCGCGCCCGCGCACCACCAGAACCGGCTCCGCCATATTCAGCGGAATCAGGGTCAAACCGGTGGCATCTTCGGCATAATCACCCCAGGCGGGGGTTGCCCCCTTGCCATGCAGGAACAGATCACCCCGTTTGAAAACGAAGTTATGTTCGTTCCAGAAGCGGTCGCCCGGTTCGGCGCGCAGACGCTCCACCACCGCCTGATGCAGCGCATTGTGGTTGGCCTTGGTCCAGCTGCGGATGATCTGCAACGCCTGCCAATAGTCGCGTCCTTCGTCGGTATCGGCCGGAATCCAGGCATTTTGCTTCAATGTGGCAGGTGATAGTGCGCGGCGGAACCGCTCGGCCACCTCCATCCCCTGCTTGTACAGCAAACCGCCCGGCCCGCGCGATCCGTGATGGGTGATCATGGCCACCCGCCCGGTGGCGCGCGACCGCCCGATGAACAGGAAATGGTTGCCATCGCCCTGCGTGCCCATATGGGCCTGCGCAGAGTGCAGCATCCGGGTGCCGTTCAGGAACGGGTTGGCGCGGAACTGGTCCAGCAGATCCAGCGACACGGTAAATCGGTTGCCCTGATCGCGCCCGCCCGGCCCGAAATGGGTGATCGCCTGCGCGGCATCCAGCGCCGCCTTGGGATCGACCATGCCCAGATCGGTGATCATCACCGAACAGCAGATATCGGCCGAATGCATGCCAGGATGGATCGCATTGCGCGCCGCCACCACGCCGCCCACAGGAATGGTGCCCAAATGCCCTGCCGGACAGGCATCGGGCATCAAGGCCCCCGCCTCGACCGTGGGCGTCTTCAGCACCTCGGCCATGGTGGCCAGCACATCGGCCACATTCTTCTGCTCATCCGCATCTTCGGCGCGGATGCTGACATGCAGCGGCACATCGCCCGCCCGGCGCAGCGCCAGCGGTTCGGCGGTAGGCGGTGGCAGATCGGCCTCCAGCATCTGCCGGATGCGGATCAGGCCAAGACCCTGCGCCCGCGCGGCATTGGCACGGGTCAGAAGATCCGGAAATGCCGGGCCGGGACGATGGCCCCAGCCGATCAGGTCAGCCCCGGTTACGGGGGAAGGTGCATCATCATTCATCATCTCATTCACTCATGTTTCTGGCCCCGGCGACAAGGGGGTGGCGACACGTCGTGCTCTGTCCATCTGAGCTACGCACCCACAGGGTGGAGGGTGCGGCGGGATTCGAACCCGCGACCACGCGCGTTGAAGGCGGTAGTGCCGCACGGCATTCGCCGAGGTGTTCAAGGTCGGGGCGACAAGGGGGAAGAGACTATGGGAACCCCGGCCACACCGTTGGCCGCCTGCAAGGTGGGGGCTTGAACCCCACAGGTTATCCCGAGTTGAGCTGTAATCCCTTCTGCATTCGCCCCGATATCTGATCGGGTCCGGCGACAAGTTTCTGGCAGGACATGCGCTTGGCGACCCGCCAAAGCGGGGCAGGATTCGAACCTGCGTATGCCGGTTGCCCGGTGCCTTACCTGTAGTCCTTGCCGGCATTCGCCGGGTCATTCTCCTTTCATGGTTCCGGCGACAAGGGTGGTGAAACCGTCCTTTGGGACACTGCTCTACCCCTGAGCTACTGCCCGATATGGCAGGCAGGATTCGAATCTGCGACAAGCTGTAGTTTCACCGGCATTCGCCGGACGTTTCGGTCTCCCCCAGCACGGGCGCCGGGGGAGGGTTACAAATCGACGGCCCGGATCTGGCCGACCCAATGGTCCGGCCCCATCCGCCCGGCGACAAAATCGGCGATCTGCTCGAACACCTGATCCGAGAAACCGCCGATGTTCAGCACATCGCGCCGCTCTGCCGCCTGCGTGGTGCCATAGGGCTGGAGGTCGATGCAGACCAGTTTCGCCGCCCGGTTTCGGGTCTTGAGCCTGGTCCATTCCGACATCATCGCCGTCGCCTGCCCGCCCCGGTTCGCATCCATCCAGGACTGGTTGTCCGAGACGAAGATCACCAGATCGGGCGCCAAGCCTGCCGCATTCAGCGCCGCCAGAGGTGCCGCGCAGTTCGTGCCGCCCCCGCCCAGTGCCGCCAGTTTCGCGGCATTGGTCAGGATCGTGTCGCGCGCCTCCAGCCGGGCCTCGCGCACCCCCACCTCGAACGGCAGGACGCGCGCCTTGGGGTTCTTGCGCAACACCGCTGCCGCGACCAGCCCCGCCACGTCAATGCAGCGCACTGCCGTGGTGGCACCAGGCCGGTAGCCCGTCACCGGCGAAGACATCGACCCCGACACATCGGGGCAGACCGCAAGAGACCCGCTCAACACCGGCACATTGGCGACAGAAAGCTCCATCGCGTCATGCAGCGCCGCGCGCAGCTTTGCATCCACCTCGGGCGACAGCGCCTTCAGCGTTGCCAAAAGCTGATAGGGCAGCGCCTTGGCCCCCCGAATCCGCGCCGGATCGCGCAGCACGCCTGCCACATGATCCACCACGCCAGGCAGCCCAAAGGCGCCCTTGCGGTGCAGCATGTTCAGCCCCTGCCGCAGCATCTGCCACGAGCCCTTGCGCGCCACCTCCGCCCATTGCGCGGGCGTCAGCGGCAGATCGGCCAGCATTTGAAACGGCACATCCGGCACTATGTCCGATGCCCCGGCCCGAAAGGCCAGCAGATCCTGCACCAGCGCGGGCAGCGCCGCCGTATCGGCAGGTTTCCCGATCAGCCAGGCATAGAAGGCCGCCCGTTCCGCCGTTTCCGGCTTCGGATGCACCATCCGGATCACATCGGCCAGCGACGGATCATTGCCGACCGATGCCGCCAGAAGCTGCGCATCCGTGGCGCTGTTCAGCCAATGCTGCACCATCGCCTTGGGCCGCGTGCCCAGCGATTTCCGCCCCGTCTGCCCGGACCGCAGGATCTGCACAAAGCCCCGCAGCACCTTGCCCGAGGTGACCACCCGCCCGAACACCTGCGCAAACAGCGCCGGATCGCGGGCCGACAGCACCGCCAGCAACAGCGCAGGCGTGTCTTTCATATGCCCCTTTTCGCGGACATGCACAGCCGCCTGCGCCAGAAACAGCGGCTCCACCGCCATCGCCGCCTCAACCATCGCCGAAACCTCGGCCTGCGCATCCTGATAGAAGCCGCCGCCAAAAGTGCCGGTCATGGCCAGCTGCGTCAGCTTGTGTTCGGCGCCATAAGCATAGGCCTTCGCCCCGGCGGCGTTGGTCTCGGTTGCCCGCGGCAGGAGCCGCCCCGCCAGCGATGCAAACACGGATTTGTTTGCCATGATCGTCGTCCCTTCTGTTTTCGCCCCTTGTTTGTGACCCGGCCAGCGCGAAAAATGAAGGAAATCGAAATTGTCGCATAAGTATATGAAATTAAATCATTTTCTTGTAGAATCACGATGCAGCTTCCTAAAATTCATATCCTGCTGTATAGCGAATTATCCCAATGGATCATTCAACCATGCGCAACGTCGTCATCGGCTTTCTTGGCACCCAGCTGGATATGGGCAAGCGTCGCCCCTGGCGGCCTTCCGTTCAGCTGTGCCAGCACCCCGGATTTCCCGTTGACCGGCTGGAACTGATCCATGACGGGCGGCACTATCATCTTGCTTGCCAGATTGCGGCTGCCATCGGTCAGGTTTCGCCCGAAACCGAGGTCCGGCTGGTGCGCCTCGACATGGCCGATCCTTGGGATTTTCAGGAAGTCTATGGCAAGTTGTATGACTTCGCCGCCAATTACGGATTTGACGAGGATCGCGAACGCTATCACGTTCATCTGACCACGGGCACGCATGTGGCACAGATTTGCTGGTTCCTGCTGACGGAAAGCCGCCATATCCCCGCCCGCCTGTTGCAATCCGGCCCGCCGCGTGACGGTGACCCGCCACAGGGCAAGCTGGATGTGATCGATCTCGATCTGTCGCGCTACAACGCCCTGCAGCGCCGGTTCGAGGCGGCAGCGCGCGAACATTCGGCCCTGCTTCTGGGTGGGGTGGAAACCACCAATCCAGTGATGCTGGCACTGGCCCAGCGGCTGGACCTGGTCGCCACATCCTCCGATGCGCCGATCCTGCTGCTGGGGGAACACGGCACCGGAAAATCCGCCCTTGCGACCCGGATTCACGAACTCAAACTGGTGCGCCGCAGGATCAAGGGCCGTCTGGTGCAGGTGAATTGCGCAACGCTGCGCGGCGGACAGGCCCTACCGGCCCTGTTTGGCCAGCGCCGTGCCGCAACCGGCCAGCCCGGTAG
The DNA here is from genome assembly GCF_036964905.1 of Gemmobacter denitrificans. Classification (NCBI taxonomy): domain Bacteria; kingdom Pseudomonadati; phylum Pseudomonadota; class Alphaproteobacteria; order Rhodobacterales; family Paracoccaceae; genus Gemmobacter; species Gemmobacter denitrificans. The sequence goes on along the minus strand of NZ_JBALHR010000009.1, from coordinate 143,691 downwards.
CGAACGCGCCGGTTTCTTGCGCGAAGCCGATGGTGGCGTACTGCTGCTGGAGCAGATTGAAACGCTGGGCGCCGATGAACAGGCCGCGCTGCTGCAGGTGATCGAAACCGGGCGCTACTGTCCGGTCGGGTCTGATGCCGAAGTGACAACCCGGTTCCATCTGATCGCCACCGCGGCCAATGATCCCGGCCCGCTTGTCCGGTCGGGGCAGGTGCGGGCCGATCTGTTGGCCCGCTTGTCGCAATGGGTGTTCCGTCTGCCGCCCTTGCGGGAACGCCGCAGCGATATCCGGGCGCTGGTGCTGGATCTGGTTGACAAAAGTGAACGGCAGCTGGGCCGCAAGACCGGTTTCAATGCCGATGCCCTGGCCCGCTATCTGCGCTTTGCCGAAGACCCGGCGACCAGCTGGCCCGGCAATCTGCGCGATCTTCAGGCTTCGGCCCATCGGATGACAGTGTTGGCCGAACGCGGGCGGATCACGGTGCCGATGGTTGAAGCCGAGATCGCCCATCTGTGCGCCCAATGGCAGGCAGCCGATGCCGATGGCGATATGGCCTTGCTGCAGGCGGTGCTGCCCGGCGTCGCCCTTGATGAATTCGACCGTGCCCAACTGGCCGCAGTGATCCGCACCTGCCGGGATTGCCCCACCCTGTCAGCCGCCGGTCGGCAGTTGTTCGCCGTTTCGCGCGCAGGCAAAGCCAGCCAGAATGACGCCGACAGGCTGCGCAAGTATCTGGCGCGGTTCGGGCTGGACTGGGCTGCCGTCACCGGGCATCCCGACGACTGACCCCGATGGGCTGTGTTCAATCCTCTTGTGGCAGGATCAGCTCGCCCAGCCTTATGGCAGCCTGAACTGCCTGTGACGTGGTCTTGACCCCGATCCGGTGACGGACATTGCGCAAATGATTTTCGACGGTTCGTTCGGAAATGCCGAGTGTCTGGGCGATCTCGGCGTGTTTGCGCCCTGCGGCGACCCATCCCAGCACCTCGCGTTCACGCACCGACAGCGTGCGCGGCAGGGCCTGCGCGTCGCCATCCAGCAAATGGCGGCACCGGCGAAAGGCGACTGCTGCAACCAGTTCGAGCAAAAGCTGCGTACGCGCGGCGGAGTCTATGCGGGTGCCGCCAAAGCTCGCGGCACCCTCCAGCCCGATTGGCCCGTAAACCGGCACCTGAAACCCCTTGATGCCGGACCCGGTCGGTTTGGGCACAACACGATAGCCGTGATCAGCCGTCTTGATCCAGAAGAAGGGGCCCCGCGCCGTCAGGATATGCTGGGCGATCGGGCATCTGCGCTGATAGGTTTCGGCATCGACAGAACTGCCGTCGCCGAACCAATCGCCTTCCGCCCAGTAGATACGATCCACAATCGGATCGCTTTGCGCAGTTGTCGCAAAGAACAGCACCCGATCATAGCCAAGCGGTGCCACAAGACGGCAGACGATGGCCTGAACATTGTCCAGGCTGTCTGCGTTGCCCAGTTGCAGCAGGCTTTCAAGCACCCTATCCCCGGGCGCGCGCATCATTTTGCGCGCAGGTTGGCCAGAACCTCGGCCGCCGCCAGCTTGCCAAGGGCGTTTCCGGCCAGCGGGCTATCCCCCGTCAGGATCTTGCCATCCTTGTGCACCGCGCCGGAAATGCCGTCATTCATCAGCTCAAAACCCAGCGCCTGCAGTTCTTCGCCAAATTTCCAGGTCAGGTGGCCCGGCATGTAACCGATTTCCGGCGTTTTCGCATCCATTGCATCAGGGAAAGCCACGATCTTGCGCCCGCGATAGATCGGGCTGCCCTTGCCCACTGCCAGAAAGGCCGCCGGACCATGGCACAATGAAATCAGGAACTTGTCCTTTTCTGCAACCCATTCCAGCACCGCCTTCACATCCGGGCTTTTGGGCAGGCCGATCAGCGCGCCATGGCCACCCGGGATGAACACGCCAAGATAATCCGAGTCATCCCCAAGCGCCGTTGCGATCACATCCGAAAGCTTTTTCGGCGCCTTGATCTGCTCGGCATAGCGGTCAAACAGGCCGACAACCTCTTGGTCCTGCTGCGGCATCGCCCAGAATTCGAACTTGACCGGGTTGCCCGACAGCGTGGCAAAATCAAACCCGAAACCCGCCTTGTCCAGATGATACATCGGCAACAGGGTTTCGACCGGATGGTTGCCGGTGGAAAACATCGTGCCATTGTCCATGGGCAAATAGCGTTCATCCGCCCCGATCACGAGGAATTTCCACCGCCCGCCGGTATAGGCATCGGGATATTCTGCGCCCGACAGATCGCTGACGGGGGCGGTGAACTGGCTCAGCGAATAGGCCGAGGGGAAAAAGGCATTGTGCTCTGCGGGATCGGGGGTCGGACGCAGGTCTTCGGCTTTGGGGCTGGTCATCGCGATACCTTCTGGTGAACTATTTCTGTCTTGCGGAATTAGGCTCGCATCCTATCGGGTTTAATGAGGGAAAACCCTCAATTCCGAATTGCCCTTGCGTCACATCTTCTGCATCTCGACACCCGGTCGCCATATGCGGCAAGCCTTTCGCGTTCTGCGTTCCGCGAAACACATGACACTGATGCAGGGATTGGCTGGGGCGCTAGGATTCGAACCTAGGTATGGCGGTACCAAAAACCGCTGCCTTACCACTTGGCGACGCCCCAACCGTGGGCGGGTGTTTAGCCAAGGGCAGGCGCGGGTGCAAGGGGGTGAACAAAAATCCTGCGCATCCTGTCAGGGAACGGGCCCAGGCTGCCGCAGATGCCGTCATGAAAGCTTCACTGGACTTCACGCTATAGTTCCTGAAATTAGGAAATATGGAGAAGAATCACGCCGCCCTTGCCTTTGCCACGCTTGGTCATCCTGACCGGCTGGCTGTGTTTCGTCTGCTGATGCGCTTTGCGCCGCACGGGGTTCGCCCCACGGAAATCGCTGCGGCGCTGGTGTTGAAACAGAACACGCTGTCGCACCATCTCGCGGATCTGGCCGAGGCCGGGCTGGTGGGCGTCACGCGGCAGGGGCGGTCGCTTTACTACGCCGTTGACCTTGCGAATGCCGAACATCTGCTGGGCTATCTCGCGCTGGATGTCGGGCGTGGCCGGCCCGATCTGCTGGCCGCGATGGACCAGAACCAAAGGGACAGAACCATGAAAGACACTGATTTCGACGTCTTGTTCATCTGCTCGGGCAATTCCGCCAGGTCGATCTTTGCCGAGGCGCTGCTGCGCGATCTTGGTCAAGGCAAGTTTCAGGCCTTTTCGGCAGGCACCCGCCCGGGAAGCGCGCTGAACCCGATCGCGCTGGAGATCCTGCAGCGCAATGGGCACGACACTGCAAACATGCGGTCCAAGCATATCTCGGAATTCCAGGCCCCGGGGTCGATCAAGATGGATTTCGTCTTCACTGTCTGCGACACCGCAGCCGGCGAAGAATGCCCGCCTTGGCCGGGCCAGCCGATCACCGGCCATTGGGGTCTGCCCGACCCGGTGAAGGCCACCGGGACCGATGCCGAAAAGGCGCTGGTCTTTGCCCAGACCTATGCCGCGCTACGCCGGCGCATCTCGGCCTTTGTTGCCCTGCCCTTCGACAGCCTGAACCGACTGTCACTGCAAGCGCATGTCGATGCTATCGGCACTGATGCCCAGACCGCCGAAAAAGGATAAGACCATGCCCCGCATTGCAGTGAATGGCCTGGGCCGCATCGGCAAACTGGTGCTGCGTGACCTGATCGATACCGGCGCCGGGGGCGAGATCGTTCTGATCAACGATCCGGCAGGCGACGCGGAACAGCACGCGCTGCTGATGGAGTTCGACAGCGTGCATGGTCGCTGGCGCACGCCGGTCGCCGCCGCCGATGGTGCGCTGGTGCTGGACGGTCAGACCATCCGCCTGACGCATGAAAAAACCATCGAGACCCTGCCACTCGCGGAACTGGGCGTCGATCTGGTGATTGATTGCACTGGCGTCTTCAAGACCGGTGCCAAGGTCGCGCCCTATTACACTGCAGGGGTGAAGAAGGTCGTGGTCAGCGCGCCGGTCAAGGATGGCGGGGCGCTGAACCTTGTCTATGGGGTGAACCATCATCTTTATGATGGCAGCCAGACCCTGATCACTGCGGCCTCCTGCACCACCAATTGCCTGGCGCCGGTGGTGAAGGTGATCCACGAAAACCTTGGCATCCGGCATGGATCGATCACCACGATCCACGATGTGACCAATACCCAGACCATCGTGGACCGCCCAGCCAAGGACATGCGCCGTGCCCGCTCGGCGCTGATGAACCTGATCCCCACGTCGACAGGCAGCGCAACCGCCATCACCCTGATCTATCCCGAACTGAAGGGTCGGCTGAACGGTCATGCCGTGCGGGTGCCCTTGCTCAATGCCTCGCTCACCGATTGTGTGTTCGAGGTGGAGCGGCCCACCACCGTCGAAGAGGTGAATGCCTTCTTCGCTGCAGCGGCAGAGGGCCCGTTGAAGGGCATCCTCGGCTTTGAAACGCGCCCGCTGGTATCGTGCGATTTCACCAATGATCCGCGATCTTCCATCGTCGATGGACCATCAACCATGGTGATCAATAGCACCCAGGTGAAGATCTACGCCTGGTATGACAATGAATGGGGCTATGCCTGCCGTCTGGCCGACATTGCCCGGATGGTGGCGCGGGACCTCTGATCCCGCGTCCGGCTTCAATCGGTCCGGGGCGCCATGTGCCCCGGTCTGTCACCCATCAGGAAATCCACCCCATGACCCGCCCCGATCCGATCCGCGCCTATGCAGCCGTTACGGCCGCCTATTGGGCCTTCATGCTGTCCGACGGCGCGCTGCGGATGCTGGTGCTGCTGCATTTCAACGGTCTGGGCTTTACCCCGGTGCAACTGGCCTGGCTGTTCCTGCTGTATGAAATCGCAGGTATCGTCACCAATCTGGCGGCAGGATGGCTGGCCGCCAGGTTCGGGCTGGCAGCCACGCTCTATGGTGGATTGGCCCTGCAGATCGGCGCCCTGGTGGCACTGGCACAATTGGATCCGGCCTGGGGCGTTGCCGCATCGGTGGCTTTCGTGATAGCGGTGCAGGGCCTGTCGGGCATCGCCAAGGATCTGGCCAAGATGTCTTCCAAATCGGCGGTCAAACTGCTGGCCCCTTCTGCTGATGGCGGATTGTTCCGCTGGGTTGCGGCGCTGACCGGATCGAAGAACGCGGTCAAGGGGCTGGGCTTTTTCCTTGGTGCTGCGCTGCTGGCGCTGGCCGGGTTTCACGCCGCAGTGTGGGGCATGGCGCTGGTTCTGGCGGTGATCCTTGCGGCGGTGGTGCTGTTTCTGCCCGCAGGCCTGCCCGGGCGCATGAAATCGGAAGAGGCCTGGGGCGGCTGGCGATCCACCGATCCCAAGGTCAACCGCCTGTCGCTGGCGCGGCTGTTTCTGTTCGGCGCGCGGGATGTGTGGTTCGTGGTCGGAGTGCCGGTCTATTTTCAGTCCATCCTGTCGGATGGCACGGCAGAAGGCCGGCGCGAGGCGTTTTTCCTGATCGGCGGGTTTCTGGCGCTCTGGATCATCGCCTATGGCGCAGTGCAGGCCTTTGCCCCGCGACTGCTGGGCGCAAAGGGCCAGCCCGAGGCCGAGACCACGCGCAAGGCGATTTTCTGGTCGGGCCTGCTGGTGCCGATCCCCTTCCTGCTGGCCGCAGCGGCGCTGCTGGCGGGCGGTCCTGCATCCTGGCTCACGGCCACCCTGATCGCGGGCCTTCTGGTGTTCGGCTTTGTCTTTGCCGTAAATTCATCGGTCCATTCCTACCTGATCCTGGCCTATGGATCGGCGGAACGCATCACGCGCGATGTGGGGTTCTATTACATGGCCAATGCCGCCGGGCGGCTGCTGGGCACGCTGCTGTCGGGCATCAGCTATCAGATCGGTGGCCTGCCTGCCTGTCTGGCCACGGCGGGGGTGATGGCACTGGCCAGTTGGCTGGCGGCGCGGCGGCTGACCAGCGCATGAAAAAACCGGCCTGCCCAGGGGGCAAGCCGGTCATCCGTTTACGCGACGCGCATCACTGCGGCTGTTTGGCGAAGCGCAGATAGGGCAGCTTGATGTCCAGCGCGCCAAACTTCTCGGTCGCCTGCTGGTCATTCAAGCTCAGCGCGACGATGACATCCTGACCGGGCACCCAGTTGGCCGGGGTGGCGATCGGCACGCCATCGGTGGCCTGCACCGCATCCAGCGCGCGCAGGATTTCCGCAAAGTTGCGGCCCACCGACATCGGATAGGTCATGGTCAGGCGGACCTTCTTGTCCGGCCCCACGATATAGACTGTGCGCACCGTGGCGGTATTCGCCGGGGTGCGGCCTTCACTGGGCAGGTAATATTCGGCAGGCAGCATGTCATAGGCCTTGGCGACCGTCAGGCTGGTATCGTCGATGATCGGGAAATCGGCCGGGCTGCCGGCAAAGGCCTCGATATCGCGCTTCCACTTGCCATGTTCCTCGACCGAGTCGACCGAAACGCCGATCACCTTGGTCTTGCGCTTGGCAAATTCGCCCGCGAGCTGTGCCACGGCACCGAATTCGGTTGTGCAAACCGGGGTGAAATCGCGTGGATGGCTGAAGATGATCGCATAGCTGTCGCCCAGCCAGTCATGGAACCGGATGGTTCCAGCGGTGGATTCAGCGGTGAAATCGGGGGCGATGTCATTGATGCGGACGGACATGGACGGGCTCCTGCAAGGGTAAGTCGAAGATCACATAGTTGAATTCTGACCGGATTTCAGCCCCCAAGACGCATCGGCAGACAATTGAGGACTCCGTGCCAACCTACCGGCCCATAAGCACGGTTTTGCGTCGCCGGAGTGCCTTGGGCCGCAAGCTGTTCGTCTTGGTGACGAGACGCCACAACTTTCATCCCTTCTTTGGCAAAACCAGGTCGGGGAATGCGCGCAGGAAGCGGCGCAACTGCTGCCGGTAAGACAGCGTTGCGCGCGCTGCCCTGTTCCAGAGATCGCGCCGAGGCGCAAACCACGGTTTGCTTGGCCCGTGAAATTGGATGACAGTGTCTGGCAAAGGTGCAAGTTCGTCAGCCTCTGCCCCAAGCGCCTGGCTCAGGTCGCGTTGCTTACCAGCACGCGCCCATGAGGCATTCCATGCCGGATTCAGAAAATGAGTGCGATTGGCAAAGATTACATTCAGATGATCCTGGTCCCACATCGTGAAGGTCGACGCGGCATTCACGTCCTCAAGCTGGTCGAGCAGGCCTGGAGTGGCGCGGATGCGGTCGGAATCGAGCAGCAGGACACCCGCATTGAAATAGCATGCGGGGTCAGTAAAGGCGGCGATGGCTTCGATCCGCTCGGCTGCCGCGGGGCGCAGCTTTCGCCCTCGTTTGCGCTTGACCATCTGTTTTGCGGTCGGCTCATCGCGCACCGCCCCAATCAGCGCGTCACCCAGATCAAGGTCAAACAAAGGCGCCACATCGCCCCGGATGATCGTATCGCCATCCAAATACAGAATGCGTCCAGCCACATGGCGGGGCAGGAATAGCCGCCCCATTGTTGCAGCGGTGATGTAGGTGCTTTCCCAGTGGAAGTTACCCAGTTCGGCCGTATCAAGAGACCTTGTGACCAGCCGACAATCTGGCCGTATTGCACACACCCGCGCGACAGCCTCCCACTCGGTCTCTGACAGGCCCTCCCCCCAGAAATGCACTTCGCCGGGCCGGGATAGCCTTTCCAGCAAACTCCACATCGCCACAAGCGTAGGCCTCAAATAGCCGCGATCCGTAACGAAGGCGATCTTGACGGGGTGGGAGATCATGGAAGCCAACTCCTGCACTCAGGCATTTCTTGTCGCTTATGGGCGGAGCTTGGAAAACGCCACCCGATGACGACGCGCAATCCGGGTGTTTCGCCAAAGCCACAGTTTCCGAGCGATGGCATAGCGTGGCCCCCGCCATACGGATTTGCTGCGCGAGGCCGAGGCATCGATCTCACTCGCCGCGCCAGAGGTGCCAAAGAGCGCCGGATTGACTGCAAGTCCGGTGTCTGCGGCAGAAGCCCAGCACCGCAGCCATTGGTCCACCGGCATATCGATGCGCTGCACATCTCTGATAAAGCCCGCACTACCATCACGCGACCAGAGGATCGCCGTCGTGGTTACGGGAAACAGATGGGCACGCACCAGGACATGGCCCGAAGCGATAGGGCCAATGGGCGACGACATCTCCGGTGCTGCGCGTCCCAGGTTGCCGACATGCCAGGCCTTTTGCGCCAGCACCCCGGGCAGTGCGTCCAGAAGCTCCGAAAGGATTGCGGCGAGGTCAGGATCATTGATCGAAAGGTCATCCTCCAGCACCAAGCCATAGTCTGCGCCCGACTGCAGAAACTGCCGCGCTGCCTCCAGATGGCTCAGGAAGCATCCGATCTCGCCACCGGTCAGCTTACGGCCAAAGCTGCGCAGTGCCGCGGCAGGATCATACAGCGGCAGATCCTCGGGGCGCTTGCCACGACCGTCAAACGCGGGAAGACGGCGAAAGGGGATACCTGCGGATTGCAGCGCGGCCGTCGCGCGGGCCAGGCGGACATCGCTGCCGTCGAGGTTGATCAACTGAACGTCCAGCCGGGTCATCCACCTGTCCTTTCGAGAAACTCGATCACGGCGCGATCCTCGACCTCGCCCGCTTCGATCGCATCAACCTTGCGCAGCACGCGGCGCAGATGGTCGGCATCCGGGGTTGTCAGGTTCGGGCCCCGTGCGATCTTTGCGCGCAGTTCCGCATCCGACCGGGTGTAATAGTGGTTCAGCTGGATATGATCGGCGCTGTAGAATTGGGCCTGGGTGCGGGTGGCATGGGTGAATGCCGCGCCGCGATCATTGCAGGTGATGCCGCCCCCGGTTTCGATCTCGTGCACCTTGATCGCCGTCACGGCGCAGGGATCGACGATCATCTTGAAATTGCGCAGCCCCTTGGCATCGCTCATCGGATCGGGATTGCGACGGGTATAGTTCCGCAGCACCCCGCCTTCCGGCGGTTCAAGATGCCCCGAACGGCCAAACATATGCCAGGGCAGGCTGATATTGCGGCAGTGTTCCAGATGGGCCAGCGCCTCGGGCAGGCTGGCGGCACGTTTCGGCACCAGAAATTCATCCACATCAATCAGCGCCATCCAGCGGTAGCGCCCGCCGAAATTGCGGATCGCATGGGCATAGGCCAGAACCTGATTGTGGATCTCCAGCCCGCGCCGCGCATCGCGCAGCTTCTGATCCCAGGGGATCACGCTGCAGGCATCGCCGATTGCGGCCCGGATCGCCTCAACCGTGCCATCGGTGGATCCATTGTCATAGACATGGATATGCCGCACCCCCGCTTCGACATGGAACCGCGCCCATTCGCCGATGTGACGGGATTCGTTCTTGACGATCAAGCCGATGGCCAGACCCTGCCGCCCCGGTTGCGGGGCGGGTGGGGTCAGCGCAATGCGGGTGATGCTGCGCGCGCGGGTGAGGAATCCGAACATGCCCCCTGATACCAGCCCAGTGCCGCCGACGCAAAACCCGCTTTGCGACAGAATTCGTCGCGCCTTGCCCTTTCACCTGCTGGCCCAACTGATACGCTGGGACAAGCCTGCCGCATAATTTGATCAAATTATGCTTGCCCATCGTCTGGCGCCGCCTATAGTGCCGCCAAACCCCCGGAGGATCAGATGATCGAGAAACGCGACTTCTACATCAACGGCGCCTGGGTCGCGCCCCTGACCCCCCGCGACTGCGAGGTGATCGACCCATCGACCGAAGAGCCCTGCGCCGTGATCTCGCTTGGCAGTGCCGCCGATTGTGATCGGGCGGTGGCCGCCGCCAAGGCCGCCTTCCCCGGCTGGGCCGCAACGCCCCCCGCCACCCGCCGCGCCTATGTGGCCAAGATCCTTGAACAATACGAGGCGCGGGTCGAGGAAATGGCCAAGGCCATCTCGATGGAAATGGGCGCACCGATGGATCTGGCGCGCAATTCGCAGGCCCCCTGCCTGCCCTGGCACCTGAAGAATTTCCTGACCGCTTTTGACGAAATCGAATGGGTTCGGCCGCTGGGCGACCATGCCCCGAATGATCGCATCGCGCTGGAACCGATCGGGGTTGTCGGTCTGATCACGCCGTGGAACTGGCCGATGAACCAGGTCACGCTGAAGGTGATCCCTGCGCTGCTGGCGGGTTGCCCCTGCGTGCTGAAACCATCCGAGGAATCGCCGCTGTCCTCAATGCTCTTTGCCGAATTCGTGCATGATGCGGGCCTGCCGCCGGGCGTGTTCAACCTGGTGAATGGCGATGGCATGGGCGTGGGCAGCCGTTTGTCCGAACACCCGGATGTGGAAATGATCTCCTTCACCGGATCGACCCGCGCGGGCAAGGCCATCAGCAAGGCCGCCGCCGAAACGCTGAAACGCGTCACGCTGGAACTGGGCGGCAAGGGGGCCAACCTGATTTTCGCCGATGCCGATGATCGCGCCGTGGAACGTGGCGTGCGCCACATGATGAACAACACCGGCCAAAGCTGCAACGCGCCCTCGCGCATGCTGGTGGAACGGTCGATCTATGATGCCGCCGTGGAAAAGGCGGGCGAAGTGGCCCGGTCGATCGCGGTCGGCCCGGCATCGGAAGAAGGCCACCATATCGGCCCGGTGGTGAACAAGCGCCAGTGGGAACAGATTCAGGGCTATATCCAGAAGGGCATCGAAGAAGGCGCGCGTCTGGTGGCGGGCGGTCTGGGCCGGCCCGAACACCTCAATCGCGGTTACTTCGTCAAACCCACCGTCTTTGCCGACGTGACCCCGGGCATGACCATCGAACGCGAAGAAATCTTTGGCCCCGTCCTGTCGATTATCCCCTTCGATACCGAAGAAGAGGCAATCCGCATCGCCAATGACACGCCCTATGGCCTGACGAATTACGTCCAGTCGCAGGATGGTGCTCGGCGCAACCGTCTGGCCCGCGCGCTGCGGTCGGGCATGGTGGAAATGAACGGCAAATCGCGCGGTGCCGGATCGCCCTTCGGCGGCATCAAGGCATCGGGCCGGGCACGCGAAGGCGGGCATTGGGGGATCGAGGAATTCCTTGAAGTCAAGGCGATCTCTGGCTGGGACAGTGCAGCAGAGTGATTGACCGCATCCCGGGAAACGGCCACCTTTCAGGGGCCGTTTCCCGCCGGAGTTGCCATGCCCCGCCCCCTTCCAGGCCCGCAGGGCCAAAGCGTTGATCTTTGCCCGGTCGGTCCGTTGCGCCTTCTGTTCGTGATGGCCGCCGAGGCAGAGTATGGCCCCCATCTTGCGGCCCGGTTCCGCCCGCTTCTGTGCGGCATCGGCCCGGTTGAGGCCGGGGTGACGCTGACGCTGGCCCTGTCGCAGTTTGCCGCCCTTGGGGCCCTGCCTGATCTTGTGGTATCGCTGGGCTCTGCCGGTTCGGCGCGGCTGACCAAGACCGGGGTCTATCAGGCCATCAGCGTCAGCTGGCGTGACATTGATGCCTCGCCACTGGGTTTTCCCAAGGGGGTCACGCCGCTGTCGGGCCTGCCCGCCACGCTGCCCCTGCCCCTGCGCATCCCGGGCCTGCCCATGGCCACGCTGTCCACCGGGGCGGATGTCGTGTCGGGCGCAGGCTATGCCGCCCTGCCCGAAGACATGGTCGATATGGAAACCTGGGCCGCGCTGCGCGCCTGTCAGGCCTTGGACTTGCCGCTGATCGCGCTGCGTGGCATTTCAGATGGCGACCGTGCGCTGGAAGGCGTTCACGATTGGCACGAATACCTGCACATCATCGACGAAAAACTGGCCGGGGCGGTGGACCGGTTGACCCAGACCCTTGCCAGCGGTGGGCTGGCAGCCCTGCGCTGACCCCTACTCTGCCACTGCCTGCGGAGCAGAGGCCCAGACCCGGCGCGCCAGTTCCCCCGACAGATGCGCGATGCGCCCGGCGCAAAGCGTCATTTCCACCCGATGCGTTTCGGGATGCACCACCACCAGATCGGCCCGCGCGCCAAGGCCCAGATGGCCGCGATCCGCCATGCCCATGATCCGTGCCGGATGTGCCGATATCAGCGCCCAGGCCGACGGCAGATCAAGCATACCCCGTGCCTCCAGCGCAAAGGCCGCCTGCGCCAGAGCGGGATAGTAGTAGTCAGACATCAGCGCATCGACCAGGCCTTCGGCAATCAACGCCTCGGCGGCGATATTGCCCGACTGGCTGCCGCCCCGCACCACATTGGGGGCGCCCATCAACACCGGATCGCCTGCCGCGCGGGCAGCACGGGCGGCATCAAGCGTTGTCGGAAACTCGCTGATCGGTGCCCCGATGTCACGATAGAAGGCCCGGGTTTCGGCGCTGTCGTCATCATGCGATCCCAGCCGCACCCCCATCCGGGCAAAACGTTCGGCAATCGCGGCAAGAGCTGCCGACACAGCAGGCGCCTGCGCGGCAGCGGCCTCGACAATCGCCATCATCTCGGCCCCGCTGCGGCGGGTCTGGGCCGCCCATTGCGCCAGCCGCGCCGGATCGTTGCGCGCCATGTCCTGCGCTTCGGGCAGATGGTTGTTGAACACCACGAAATCCACGCCATGCGTTTCGACCGCCGCAATCACCTCGGGATGTTCATCGGTCACATGGGTTTCCAGCCGCAGCTGCATCCGCAGATCGGGCAACAGCGCCGGGCGGGCACGGCCAATGGCCTCCATCAGCGCAACCGCCGCCGCGCCCGACCGATGCGCACCCTCCCAGCTCCAGCTTTGGGCGAACCATGCGGTCGTGATCCCGTTCACCGCCAGTTCCGCAGCCGCCGATGACAACGCCTTCACCCGGTCAAACGGGGCAGACGGGCGCGGGGTCAGATGCCGTTCGAACCCGTCGCCATGCAGGTCGATGATGCCGGGCAACAGCAGATAGTCCGACAGGTTCACCTCGGGCGCGGAGCCTTCCGCGATATGGCCATCGGCGATGGTCAGGGCATGATCGGCCATCCGCCCTTCCATCAGGCAGCGGGCATGGGTCAGACGCAGGGGGGCGATGCGGGGCATGGGCATGGTTCCTTTCAAGGCGCCCCGCCTAGCGCCTGTGGATGACAGGGCGATGACAGCCCGGATCAGCCGGGGGTCACCGTCAGGGTCACCCGGTCACCTGCGAACCATGTGATCCCGAATTCCACCGGGGCGCCACCTTCTGCCACATTCACCGCCACCGACCGCAGCAAAGGCGCCCCCGCAGGCAACATCAGCGCATTGGCCTGCAGCCCGTCGGCCAGCACCGCCGTCAGCCGGGTTTCGGCGCGGGTATAATCCGCCAGACCACAGGCCAGCAGCGCGGCGGTGACAGAAGGATGATCGCGCATCGCGACCAGCAGATCGGGAAAGCGTTCGGCCGGAAAGACCGACCGGAACAGCGCCTGCGGCTGGTCATCGGCCAGCGAAACCCCTTCGATCACATGCACGGCCTTGCCGGGGTCCAGCTTCAGCGCCTCGGCCTCGGTCGATGTGGCGGGGCGGGTTTCCAGCCGGGTGATCCGCCGCGAAGGGCTGCGGCCCGATGCCAGCACGTTCTGGTGAAACCGCACGCGGCGGCCCAGCGGGTATTCGGTCGGCTTGCCAGTGACATAGACCCCCGATCCACGCCGAGCATGCACGACTGACTGTTCGGCCAGATGCGCCAATGCCTGCCGGATCGTATGGCGGTTCACGCCAAAGCGCGCCGCCAGCGCGGCCTCGGTCGGCAATTTGGTGCCTGGCGCATACAGCCCCTCGGCGATTTCGCGGCCAAGCGTGGAGGCGATGGTCTGCCAAAGCGGAGTTCGGGCCATGCGGGCTCCTGTCATGAAGATTTCACAAGTCCGGGCTTGGCCTTTCGCGCCGTCGCCGCTATGATTTGTCTAGTTGTATAGTGTCCTAGACAAATCAGCAAGATGTCGAGATCAGAAATGCAAAGCCTGCCCCCCCTTGATCGACCGGGCTGGATGGCCCTTCTGGCCAAGTCCAGCCCGGCACGTCTGGCCGCGCTCATGCCGCAATTGCCTGACCACGAAACCCTGCGCGCGCCGGAAATCGGCGCGGTGATGGTGCGGGGCCGCACCGGGGCCACTGGGGCCCCGTTCAATCTGGGTGAAATGACCGTGACGCGCTGCGCCGTGCGGCTTGGCGATGGGTCGGTGGGCCATGCCTGGGTGCAGGGCCGCGACCGCGATCATGCCCGGCGCGCCGCTGTGGCCGATGCGTTGTTGCAGGGCGAAACAGCCCCGCGCATCCGCCGCGACGTGCTGGAGGTGCTGGCCGCCGATGCCGCAGCGGCCCGCGCCGCCCGTGCTGCCCGCGCGGCTGACACAAAGGTGGATTTCTTCACCATGGTCCGGGGGGAAGACCAATGAACGCCGAAGCCCTGTCCGGCGGCTTTGCCGATGCGCCGATCCAGTCGGCCCGCGCCTTTCGCAGCGTGCTGGAGGCGATGGCCCACCCCGGCACCATTCACCGGCTTGATGGCGCCGTGCCGCCAGAGCCGCTGAGTATCGCGGCGGGGGTGGCGCTTCTGACATTGGCCGATCCGACCACGCCGCTGCATCTGGCCGGTGCCGCCGATACCCAGGCCGTGCGTGACTGGATCGCCTTTCACATCGGGGCCCCCTTGGTGGATGCGTCAGAGGCCAGCTTTGCCCTTGGCAGCTGGGCCGACCTGTCCCCGATCGACCGGTTTTCGCCGGGCCTGCCGGATTATCCCGACCGTTCGGCCACGCTGATCGTGCTGTGCGATGCGCTGTCCGATCAGGGCGCGCGGTTGTCCGGCCCCGGCATCCGCGAAACGGCGCAATTGTCCCTGCCCGAAACGGCGGCCTTTCAGGCCAATCGGGCGCTGTTTCCGATGGGGCTGGATTTCCTGTTCACGGCAGAAGACCGGATCGCGGGCCTGCCCAGATCAACCCGGGTGGAGGAACGCTGATGTATGTCGCAGTCAAAGGCGGCGAACGCGCCATTGATGCCGCCCATGCCTGGCTGGCGGATGAACGGCGGGGCGACCGCAGCATTGCCGCGCTCACGATCCCGCAGATCCGCGAACAGCTGGCGCTGGCGGTGAACCGGGTCATGGCGGAAGGCTCGCTCTATGATCCCGATCTGGCCGCGCTGGCGATCAAGCAGGCGCGGGGCGATCTGATCGAGGCGATCTTCCTGATCCGCGCCTATCGCACCACCCTGCCGCGCCTGGCAGCATCCAACCCGGTGGAAACCGCCGCCATGGCGGTGGATCGCCGGGTCAGCGCCACCTTCAAGGATGTGCCGGGCGGGCAGATCCTTGGCCCGACCTTCGATTACACCCATCGCCTGCTGGATTTCGCATTGATGGCCGAGGGCGAGGAACCGCAGCCTGCCGCTGGTGCCGCGCCCGCAGAACCCGCCGCCCCGGCAGACAGGGTGCCGCATGTCACCGGGTTTCTGAACCGCGACGGGCTGATCCAGCCCGAACCTGCCTGCGACACCCCGCCGCCCGATCTGACGCGCGAACCGATGGAACTGCCCGCCGCCCGCCCGTTGCGGCTGCAGGCGCTGGCCCGGGGAGATGAAGGTTTCATCCTCTCGCTCGCCTATTCCACGCAGCGCGGCTATGGCCGGACCCATGCCTTTGTCGGCGAATTGCGCATCGGCACCGTGGCGGTCGAGGTGGATATCCCCGAGCTTGGCTTCGCGGTGGAGATCGGCGAGGTGGAGCTGACCGAATGTGAAACGGTGAACCAGTTCACCGGCAGCAAGACCGAACCGCCGCAATTCACCCGGGGCTATGGGCTGGTCTTCGGCCAATCCGAACGCAAGGCCATCGCCATGAGCCTGGTGGATCGCGCATTGCGCTGGCGTGAACTGGGCGAAGACAGCGCCGGGGTTCCGGCCCAGGATGAGGAATTCGTCCTGATGCATTGCGACAACATTCAGGCGACCGGCTTTCTGGAGCATATCAAGCTGCCGCATTACGTCGATTTCCAGTCCGAACTGGAGCTGATCCGCAAGCTGCGCGCCGCCGCGGCATCTGACAGGCAGCAGGAGGCGGCGGAATGACCCTAATCGCCCCCGCCATCGCCACCCCCGTCATCGCATCCGGCACCACCCGGTCCGCCGGGCGAGGGCGGCTCGATTCCTGGAAGTCCGTGTTTGAGCGCGTAATAGCGCACCGCGATCAGGCCCAAACCGATGGCCCCCAACCAATGAATGAATTCCAGCATTCCCTGCCTCTGTCCCAAGGGTCCCGCCATGTCTGATGCCTATAACTTCGCCTATCTGGACGAACAGACCAAGCGCATGATCCGCCGCGCCATCCTGAAAGGGATTGCCGTTCCCGGCTATCAGGTACCCTTTGCCAGCCGCGAAATGCCCATGCCCTATGGCTGGGGCACCGGCGGGGTGCAGGTGACCGCCGCCTGCCTGACCCCGGAAGACACGCTGAAGGTCATTGATCAGGGGGCCGATGACACGACAAATGCCGTGTCGATCCGCAAGTTCTTTCAGCGCACGGCAGGCGTCGCGGTGACCGAAGCCACGGCGCAGGCCAGCATCATCCAGACCCGCCACCGCATTCCGGAAACCGCGCTGACCGAAGGCCAGATTCTGGTCTATCAGGTGCCGATCCCGGAACCGCTGCGCTTTCTGGAACCGCGCGAAACCGAAACGCGCAAGATGCACGAGTTGGAGGAATACGGGCTCATGCATGTGAAACTGTATGAAGACATCGCCCGCCACGGCACCATCGCCACCAGCTATGCCTATCCGGTAAAGGTGGAAGGCCGCTATGTGATGGACCCGTCGCCCATTCCGAAATTCGACAATCCGAAACTGTCGGACAGCCCGGCGATCCAGTTGTTCGGGGCGGGGCGCGAACAGCGCATCTATGCCCTGCCGCCGCATACCAGGGTGGTCAGTCTGGATTTCGAAGATCATCCGTTCGAACCGTCGAAAGCCCCGCATGATTGCGATCTGTGCGGCGCCTCCGACAGCTATCTGGACGAGGTGATCACCGATGATCAGGGCGGGCGCATGTTCGTCTGTTCCGATACCGATTTCTGCGCCTGCCGCCGGGCACAGGGCCACAAGGGCCGGCTTTGGGCCGGTGACGAAAGGGGTGCCGCATGAAGGATATGGTTCAAACCATCACCGATACGCCGCTGTTGCAGGTCACGGGGCTGGAGCGGCGCTATGGTCCGCGCATCGGCTGCACCGGCGTGTCCTTCGATCTGTTCCCGGGCGAGGTGCTGGGGATCGTGGGCGAAAGCGGTTCGGGCAAATCGACCCTGCTGTCCTGTCTGGCGGGCCATCAGCGGCCCGACCGGGGCCAGATCCGCTATGACGGGCGCGATGTGCTGGCCATGGCCGAAACCGAACGCCGCCGCCTGTCGCGGACCGAATGGGCCTATGTCCACCAGAACCCGCGCGACGGGCTGCGGATGGGCGTCAGCGCGGGTGGCAATGTCGGCGAAAGGCTGATGGCGGTGGGCGGGCGCCATTACGGACGCCTGCGCGATACCGCGCTGGATTGGCTGGGACGGGTGGAAATCGCGGGCGACCGGATCGATGACCGGCCTTCGGCCTTTTCCGGCGGGATGCAGCAGCGCCTGCAGATCGCCCGCAATCTGGTGACCGGGCCGCGGCTGGTGTTCATGGATGAACCGACCGGGGGCCTTGATGTCAGCGTGCAGGCCCGCCTGCTTGATCTGCTGCGCGGTCTGGTGCGCGATCTTGGCCTGTCGGTCATCATCGTCACCCATGATCTGGCCGTGGTGCGGCTGCTGGCCGACCGGTTGATGGTGATGAAATCCGGGCATGTTGTGGAACAGGGTCTGACCGATCAGGTGCTGGACGATCCGCAACATGCCTATACCCAGCTGCTTGTCAGCTCTGTCCTGCAGGTGTGACCCATGATCCGCATCGAAAACCTGTCCAAGAACTTTACCCTGCATAATCAGGGCGGCACGGTGATCCCGGTCATGGCCGGGGCCTGCCTTCAGGTGGCCCCGGGCGAATGTGTCGCACTGACCGGCCAGTCGGGTGCCGGCAAATCGACGCTGATGCGCATGGTCTATGGCAATTACCTTGCCGCTTCGGGGTCGATCATGGTGGGCGGGCTGGATGTGGCCCGCGCCGCACCGCGCCAGATCATCGCGCTGCGCCGCGAGACGCTGGGCTATGTCAGCCAGTTCCTGCGCGTGGTGCCCCGGGTGCCGACGCTTGATGTCGTGGCCGAGCCACTGCTGTCGCTGGGCCATCCAGGGGACGATGCGCGTGCGCGTGCGGCCGATCTGCTGGCGCGGCTGAACATTCCGCGCAGGCTCTGGTCGCTGTCACCCACCACCTTTTCGGGGGGGGAACAGCAGCGGGTGAACATCGCGCGCGGCTTTGCCCATGCCTACCCGGCTTTGCTGCTGGATGAACCGACGGCCAGTCTGGATGCCACCAACCGCGAGGTGGTGATGACCCTGATCGAAGAGGCCAAGGCGCGCGGCGCGGCGATCCTTGGCATCTTCCATGACGAGGCCGCCCGCGACCGGCTGTGTGACCGTCAGGTCGATGTGACGGGCTTTACCCCGGGGCTGGCGGCATGATCCACGCCATTGTCGGCCCTTCGGGGGCGGGAAAGGATACCTTGATGGCGGGTGCCCTGCGCGCCCGGCCCGACCTGCATCTGGTGCGCCGCACCATCACCCGCCCTGAAGCCGCAGGCGGCGAGAAATTCGAAGGCGTCACTGACGCCGAATTCGCCGCACGCAAGGCGCGGGGCGATTTCGCGCTGGACTGGCAGGCGCATGGGCTGTGCTATGGCCTGCCCTGGGCAGAGTTCAACCGTCCGGGCCATGTGGTCTTCAACGGATCGCGCGGGGCGCTGCTGGCCGCGCGGTCCGTCTTTCCCGATCTGCGGGTGATCCTTGTCACCGCCCCGCCCGAGGTGCTGGCCGCAAGGCTGGCACAGCGCGGGCGCGAACCGCTGGAAGATATCGCCGCACGGCTGGCCCGTGCCGATTTCGCCCTGCCACCCGGCATTGCCGCCACCACAGTGATGAATGACGGCACCGCCGAACAAGGGATCGCGCGGTTGCTGGCCGCCTTTCAGCCGGTCAGCGCATGACGGCCCAGCAGATGAAAGCGCCCCTCTGCATCTTCGCCAAACAGGCAGAGATCCTCGATCACGAAGGGCCGGGGCAGCACGGGGTCAAAATGCGCCGCCAACAGCGGTGCCACATGCGCGGCCTCATCCGCCGCCAGCCGGTCGGTCAGCGTCAGGTGAAAGCGGAATTCCTCGAACACGAAGGGATAGCCCCAGCGATCCAGCAGATCGCGTTGGCGCGGGGTCAGGGTTTCGGGCTTGCGGCGTGCGATCTCGGCCTCGGACAATGGCGCGCGCAGCGGATCGGTGGCCTCGACCACCGCCGCACCAAGCGCCAGCAGGGCCGACAGATCGCCCTGCGGGATCAGCGCCAGAAAGCCGTGAAGATCCTCCAGCCGCAGCCCCTCGCAGGGCACGGCTGGGCTGCGCGCAGCCAATGCGGCGACAGCGTCGCTGATCTGGTCTGGCGTAACCCCATCGGCCGGACGGAACGGCGCACGGATGGTGCCGTGAAAGCCGTAGCGGCGCGGATCGGTGGTGATTTCAGCCACCGGGCGCGGCAGGCCTGCCAGGTCGGGCTGGGCAACCGGCTGCCCGGTTGCGGCATCCCAACCCAGCCAGGCGGCACTGCGCGCGGCAAAGGCACCGGGGCGCGGGGCAAAATAGACGGCGTAGCGTTTCATTATCATCATGCAGGGCGCTGTAACGGGGCGATGTCACATATATGTGACGCGATGATGCCAGAAGGCCCGTTCCAGACCCGCGCGACAAGTGGAAAGATCAGAAGATGAGCCAGGAAATCATTCTTGCCAATGCGCAGCTTGTGCTGCCGGATGCGGTGCTGCGGGGCCAGATCCGCCTGCTGGACGGCCGGATCGCCGATATTTCGGAAGGCAGCGCCGTGCCCGCAGGCGCCATGGATTGCGAAGGCGATCTGGTCATGCCGGGCCTGATCGAACTGCATACCGACAATCTGGAACGCCATATCGAACCGCGCCCCAAGGTGAACTGGCCCCACGCCGCCGCCATCATCGCCCATGATGCCGAACTGGCCAGCGTGGGCATCACCACCGTTTTCGATGCGCTGCGGGTGGGCTCTGTCATCTCCAACGCCAAGGCCAATTACGGCGAATATGCCCGCGATCTGGCCGATGAAATCCTTGATCTGCGCGCCAAGGGTGCGCTGCGGATCAGCCATTTCCTGCATCTGCGGGCCGAAGTCTGTTCGGAAACCCTGATTGCCGAACTGGACAAGTTCGGCCCAGATGACCGGATCGGCATTGTCAGCCTGATGGACCATACGCCGGGGGAACGCCAGTTCCGCGATGTGACGCAACTGCGCAACTATGTCTGCGGCAAGCATGGCATCAGCCATGCGGAATTTGAAGATCATGTCGCCAGCCAGAAGGCGCTGACCGCGCGGCTTGGCCCGGCGCATGAGGCGGCGGCAGTGGCGGCTGCCCGGCGCTATGGGGCGGTGCTGGCCAGCCATGATGATACCGAGGCCGGGCATGTCGCCCGCTCCGCCGAACATGGAGCCCATTTTGCCGAATTTCCCACCACGGTCGAGGCGGCGCGTGCCTGCCACGATCACGGCATCAAGGTGATGATGGGGGCGCCGAACCTGATCCGGGGGGGCAGCCATTCGGGCAATGTGGCGGCGCAGGCGCTGGCCGAGGCGGACCTGCTGGACATCGTTTCATCGGATTATGTGCCGTCTTCGCTGCTGTCGGCGGCGCTGATGCTGGGCGATCTGTGGGGCAACCCGGCACGCGGCATCGCCACCGTGACCGCCGCCCCCGCCGATGCCGCCAACCTGCCTGACCGGGGCCATCTGGTGCCCGGCGCCCGCGCCGATGTGATCCGGGTCACCCGGATCGGCGCAGCGGGCGCGGTGCGGGGCGTCTGGGTGCAGGGCCGCCGCATCGGCTGACCGCCCTACGCCCCCGGCTTGCGGCGATGCTTGCAGGTTTACCCTTGATTCATCAGGGTATGCGCATGGTGTGACCAGCAAGCAGGGGGCGACATGGGCGTCGTGCAGCCATCACCACTTGAACCTGCATGGCCCGGCGATCCATCGGGCCTGTATGCTTTGGTGATCGAACTGCTGGGCCAGATCCTTCAGGCGCCCCTGGCCGAAACCGATGCCACCATCAACGCGGCACTGGAACGCATGGGGTCAGCCGCCGCAGTGGACCGGGCCTATGTGTTTCAGCTGCGCGACGGGCTTTGGCTGGACAATACGCATGAATGGTGCGCCCCGGGGATCGAAGCGATGATCTCCCGCCTGCAAAACGTGCCGCGGGACGAAGTTGGCCCGCTGATGGATCAGCTTGCAACCGGTCAGGCCGTTCATGTCGCGGATGTCGCAGCCCTTCCCGATGGCCCGCAAAAAGCACATCTGCAGGCACAGGACATTCGCACGGTTCTTCTGGTGCCGCTTGTGGCCGAAGGCCGGATGACCGGGCTTGTCGGCTATGATGTCACATGCGAATCCCGCCAGTTCCAGCAGCATGAGGTGACCTTGCTGCGCGCGGTAGCGGGGGCCATCGGTTCGCTCCTGCAACGCAGCGCGGCGCATGAAGCCGAAGAACGCGCCCACCGCGAATTGCAGGCCACCTTGCACGCGCTGCCCGACCTGATCCTTCAGATTGATGATGAGGGCCGGTATGTCGATTACCATTCGGCCCGCGCCGATCTTCTGGCCCGCCCCCATGCCGAAATGATTGGCCATCTTCTGGAAGAGGTGGTGCCCCCGACTGTTGCCACGGTCGCGCGTCAGGCCATGGCCGAGGCCGATCGCGCAGGCCGCTCTGCGCAGCGGCGCTACAGCCTGCCGGCGTCCGGCGGCGAACGCTGGTTCGATTTCAGTTGCGCCCGCAGGCCCTGCGCCTTTGAGGGGGATCGCAGCGGCTATGTCTTTGTCATCCGCGAAGTGACTGCAGATCAACAGCGCCAGAACCAGCTTCTGGTGCTGGAAGAGGTCGTTCGGCTGATGACGAATCTTGTCGTTGTGCTGGATTGCAACCGCCGTATCCTCTGGGCCAATCCTGCCTTTGAAACACGATCGGGCTATCGGCTGACCGAGGCCCTGGGGCGTGATCTGTCCGGTTTTGCCCGCAGCCCTGATACACCCGCCGAAACCATCGCCCTGATCGACCGGGCCTTTGCCTCCGTCAGCCCCTGCCGGACCGAGATCGAGAATATCGACCGTCGCGGCAACCGTTACTGGACGGACATGACTTTGCACCCGCTGCGCAATGCGCAGGGCACCCATATCGGATTTGTCTCGGTCGAGACCGACATTACCGAAGGTCGCAACCACGCGGCGCGGCTGGCGGAACTGGCCCGGCAATCGGAAACCGCGCGCCGCCAGCTGCAAACCGCGATCGAGGCATTGCCGGATGCCTTCGTCTATTTCGATCCAGAAGACCGGCTGACGCTGTTCAACCACCGCTATTCAGAGTTCTTCCCCGAACTGGAAGGCGTGATGAAACTGGGAACGCCCTTCAAGGATATTCTGCGCTGCGGGCTGGAACGTGGGGTTTACCGCGATGCCATCGGTCGCGAAGAGGCGTGGCTGGCCGAAAAGATGCGTCTGCATCTGCAAGACCTGTCCCTGCACGAAATTGAACTGTCGGATGGCCGCTGGCTGCGGGTTCTGGAGCGCGCCACACCCGAAGGTGGCCGGGTCGGAATGCGCATCGACATCACGGCCCTGAAACGCGCTGAACGTCGGCTTGAAGATATCATTGATGCCGCAGATGCAGGAACCTGGGAATGGGACATCACGACAGGGACGAACCGGATCAATGCCCGCTGGGCATCGATCCTTGGATACCGGCTTGAGGAAATCGAACCGCTGACCATCCGGTTCTGGGAAGATCAGCTTCATCCCGATGATCGGCCCAGTATCCATGCCGAACTGGAACGGGTGTTCAGCGGCGAAGAAGAACACCTGACCTATGCCTTCCGCATGCGGCACAAGCAGGGCCATTGGGTCAATATCCAGTCGCGCGGCCGGGTTTCCCGCTGGGATGCCGATGGCCGCCCGGTCGAAATGGTGGGTGTGCATATCGACGTGACCGCATTGAAACAGGCCGAACAGCGGTTGGAAGATATCATTCAGGCGGCCTCGGTCGGCACATGGGAACATGCGAATGGCGTGAATACGATCAACGGAATCTGGGCCGAAATGCTGGGCTATGACGCGACGCACCTGACTGCCGACCCGGATTACTGGCCAAGACTGGTGCATCCCGATGATATGCGCAATCTGGAAACCGGCCTTTTGGCAAAGCTTGCAACCGGTGTGGACCGGTTCGAAAACGAACTGCGCCTGCGCCACCGTGACGGGCATTGGATCTGGGTATCGTCCCGTGGGAAAGTGACCCGCCGCGATGCCGAGGGCCGGGTCGTGGCGACAGCCGGTATTCATATCGATATTACCGAGGCCAAGAGCCGCGAAATGGCGCTGCAGAAGGCCTATGACGACCTCAATCAGGCCACATCGGAACGGGATACCGCGCGGCAATTGTTCGCCGATATCGCATCCGTCAGTGCCGACTGGTTCTGGGAAACCGATGACCACCACCGGCTGACCTTCCTGTCCGACAGCCTGACCCGCGCCACGGGGCTTGATCCGGCGCGGCTGCTGGGCAAGACCATGCACGAAATCGCGGCCCGCACCCCTGCCATGCTGCAAAGCGCCGATTGGGATGCCCTGACCCGCACGATTGAGGCCCGGGCGACGATCAGCGATTTCGTCTATATGGTGCCCCGCCAGACCGGGCAGACTTGGGTGCGCACCAGCGGCACCCCGGTCTTTGCCGCCGATGGCAGCTTTCTGGGCTATCGCGGCGTCTGTTCCGACATCACCCAGCTTTACATTGCCAAGGAACGTGCCGAAGCCGCGAACCGGGCAAAATCGCAGTTTCTTGCGAATATGAGCCACGAAATCCGCACACCGCTGAACGGGGTTCTGGGCATGGCCGAGCTTTTGTCGGATGCGATCAGCGATCCGGTGCAGCGCCAGATGATCGGAACGATCCGCGAATCCGGCGAAGGTCTGCTGAACGTGTTGAACGATATTCTCGATCTGGCCAAGGTCGAAGCGGGCAAGCTGGATCTGGAGCTGAGCAGCTTTGTGCCCCGCGATCTTGCCGCCAAGGTCGAGGCGCTTTATTCCCTGCGCGCGCATGACCGGGGCCTGTCCTTTTCGGTGCTGGCCGATGCCGGATCGTCGCGCCCGCGACTGGGCGATCCGCATCGCATCCTGCAGGTGCTGCACAACCTGATCAGCAATGCGATCAAGTTCACCCATGAAGGCTCCATCACCGTGGTCATGCGGGCCAAGACGGGCTGCCCGGTGGAGATCGAGGTAAAGGATAGCGGGATCGGCATGACCGAAGAACAGGCCGCGCGGGTGTTCGAGGATTTCGAACAGGCCGATGGGGCCACATCGCGGCGCTATGGCGGCACGGGGTTGGGCCTGTCGATCGTGCGCCATCTGGTCGAGTTGATGAAGGGGTCGGTGTCGGTGTCCAGTGAACCGGGCCGGGGCACGACCGTCAGCCTGACCCTGCCGCTGACCGAACCCGAAGCCGTGACCCTGCCCGAAGCCCCCGCCGCCACAGAAACACCGCTGGCCTTCCCCGGGCTGCGTGTGCTGGTGGCCGATGACAATGCGACCAACCGTCTGATCCTGAAGGCGATGCTGGGGGCGCTTGGTGTCATGGTCACCTGTGTCGAGGATGGCGAAAGGGCGATCACGGCGGCGGCGGGGCAGGATTTCGATGTGCTGATGCTGGATATATCGATGCCGGGCAAGGATGGGGTCGAAACGCTGGCCGCGATCCGCGACATGCAACTGCCCCAACCGGCCATTGCGGTGACCGCCAATGCGATGAAACACCAGATCGACAGCTATTTCGAGGCGGGCTTCGCCGATTATGTGGCCAAGCCCTTCCGGCGCGACGATCTGGCCCGCGCCCTTGCCCGCGTGAGGCAGCCCGCGCCGGGCTGACCCCCCCAGCCCCCCATAACGCAATCTTTATGGGTGCAGGGCCGTCAGGCGCTGGCACGACCCGCGCGCTGCCGCTAAGGTAACGGTCAAATCACCGGAGGCGGGATGGGCGACGGGGCGGAAACATGGCAGGCATCGCCCAAGGGGCGGCGGATGCGCGGGTTCGAACCGGCTTCGGGCCTGTTGAAGGACCGCATCCGCAGCGCCGGTGAAAGCCGGGGCTTTGCCGTCACCCGGCTTCTGACCCATTGGCCCGAGGTGGTGGGCGAAGATCTGGCCCGGCTGACCCGCCCCGTGAAGGTGGGCTATGCCAAGGGGGCCTTTGGCGCGACGCTGACCTTGCTGGTCAGATCCACCGATGCGCCGATGGTTCAGATGCAATTGCCCCGTCTGCGCGACCGGGTGAACGCCTGCTATGGCTATGCCGCCATTGGCCGTATCACCCTGACCCAGACGGCCCCGATGGGCTTTGCCGAAGGGCAGGCCCAGTTTGACGCCGCGCCCGTCGCGCCACCCCCCGCACCTGCGCCCGAAATCCTGTCCGCCGCCCGCGATGCCGGGGCGGGCGTGCAGGATGAAGGCCTGCGTCAGGCACTGGAAGCCCTGACCCGCAATTATCTGACCCGCAAGAAAGACAAGTGAGACTGAAACCATGAGCAGCATGAACCAGCGCCTCGCGCTTGGCCTTGGGGCCGCAGTGGCCGTGATCGCGGTGGCCGCCTATATCGGTTTTGCCCCGAAGGACCCGCCGGAACCCCAGGCGACGGCACCCGAAAGCAGCGCCCCGGCGCAGCCCGAGGCCACAGCCCCCGCCACCAGCGACACTGCTGCCCAGAACCCGGCCCCGGAGGCTGTACCCGCCCCGACACCTGCCCCCGATGCCTCGACCACCCTGCCCGAGGTTCCCGAACTGGTGCTGGGCAATCCCGATGCCAAGGTGACGGTGACCGAATATGCCTCATACACCTGTCCGCATTGCGCCACCTTTCATGATCAGGTCTTCAAGCAGTTGAAGTCGGAGTTCATCGACACCGGCAAGGTGCGCTTCGTGTATCGCGAGGTCTATTTTGATCGCTACGGTCTCTGGGCCTCGATTATGGCGCGCTGCGGCGGCGAGATGCGCTATTTCGGCCTGAACGGCATCCTGTTCGAAAAGCAGCGCGAATGGGCGGCATCGGATGATCCGGGCGTGGTGATCGAAAACCTGAAGAAGATCGGCCGCACGGCGGGCCTGACAGACCCGCAGCTTGAAGCCTGTTTCAAGGATGAAAAACTGGCCGAGGCGATGGTGGCAAAGTTCCAGCAGAACATGGAAGCCGACAAGGTTGAAGGCACGCCTTCGATCTTCATCAACGGCGAAAAGCACCCGAACATGAGCTATGCCGATCTGAAGGCCCTGATCGAGGCGGAGCTGGCCAAGTGACGACCCCGCTGGAAGGTTTGCGCGTCATTGAACTGGCCCGCATTCTGGCCGGTCCCTGGGCCGGGCAGACGCTGGCCGATCTGGGGGCCGATGTCATCAAGGTAGAGGCCCCCGAAGGCGACGATACCCGCCGTTGGGGGCCCCCCTTCATCGAACGGGAAGGCGACCGGTCGGCCGCCTATTTCCACGCCACGAACCGCGGCAAGCGCAGCATCACCTGCGATTTCCGCACCCCCGAAGGGCAGGAAACCGTGCGCCGTCTGGTCGCCGATGCCGATGTGGTGATCGAGAATTTCAAACTGGGCGGTCTGGCCAAATACGGGCTGGATTATGCCAGTCTCAGGCAGGTGAACCCCCGGCTGATCTATTGTTCCATCACCGGTTTTGGCCAGACCGGGCCCTATGCCCATCGCGCGGGCTATGATTTCATCATTCAGGGCATGGCCGGTATCATGAGCGTGACGGGCGAACCCGATGGCCAGCCGCAAAAGGCCGGGGTGGCGGTGGCCGACATCTTCACCGGGGTCTATGCGACAACCGCGATCCTTGCGGCACTGGTGCAACGCGGGCGCACCGGCACCGGCCAGCATATCGACATGGCGCTGCTGGATGTGGCCAGCGCCATCATGGCCAATCAGGCGATGAACTATCTGGCCACCGGCGTCGCCCCTCGCAAGATGGGCAATGCCCATCCCAATCTGGCCCCCTATGCGGTGTTCGATTGCGCGGATGGATGGCTGATCCTCGCCACCGGCAATGACAGCCAGTATCGCAAGCTTTGCGCCATTCTGGGTCTGGACGACATGGCCGAAGCGCCGGAATTCCTGACCAATGCCGACCGCATCGCCAACCGCGAAGAGCTGACCCGGCGGATCACGGCGGCCACGCGCCTGCGCAGCAAGGCCGATCTGCTGGCCGCCTGCGAAGCGCAGGGCGTTCCCGCCGGGCCGATCAACGACATGGCCGAGGTCTTCGCCGATCCGCAGATCGTGGCCCGCGCCATGCAGATCGCGCCGGGCGGCGTGCCGGGCATGCGCAGCCCCATGGTCTTTTCAGGGGCCGATCTGGCACTGGATCGTCCGGCCCCCAGGCTGGGCGAGCATCAGAAAGACATCCTTGGCCCGTGAACCGCTGCAATTCGCAGCAGTTTCCGGGGGCGCGTGGCCATGTCCGCCACGCGCCTTTTACTTTTCCCTGTCATCCGCTAGGGTCGCGGCAACAGGAAAACGGAGTGACATTCCATGGCTCAGCGCCTGCATCTGGTTTTTGGGGGCGAATTGGTCAGCCCCGGCAAGAACGTGTTCAAGGATGTGAAGAACATCCATATCGTCGGCATGTTCCCCGATTATGCCAGCGCCTTTTCGGCCTGGAAGGCAGAAGCGCAGCGCACGGTCGATGATGCGCATATGCGCTATTTCATCGCCCATATTCATCGCCTGCGCGACGAGGCACAGCCCGGCTCGGCGACCGAGGAACTGGGGCTCTGACCCTGGCAGCGGCCCATGGCAATCGGCCTGACCCTTTACCAGCTTGCGGGCCGGCGCACCGGGCCGGAGGTTCTGGCCCGGCCTGACCGGCCAAAGGGTCGGCTGGTCTGGCTGCATGCGCCGGGCATGGATCAGGGGCGCGGCCTGTGGGAACTGGCCCGCCATATCCTTGAAGAAGACGGCCATCCGGTGCTGATCACCGCGCCCGAACCCGGCCCCCTGCCCGAAGGCGCCCTGTGGCAACCCGTTCCGGGGGAGGGCAGCGCCGAATTGCGGGGCTTTCTGGATCATTGGCGGCCCGAGGCGATCCTGTTTTCCGGTGGCGAACTGCGCCCGGCGATGATCCTTGAGGCGGCCGAGCGTCGCATTCCCATGGCGATGGTGGATGCCCGCGCGCCGGTGCTGCCCCCGGGGCGCGAAGGCTGGTATCCCGGGCTGATGAAATCGGCCCTGTCGCATCTGGCCGAAATCCTTGTGGTCGATGATGGCGCGGGCCGGGCCATGCGCAAGGCAGGTGCGCATCGCATCGCCGTAACCGGGCGGCTGGAAGAACCAAGCGCCATCCTGCCCTGCACCGAGGCCGAGCGCGCGGCGCTGGCCCGGCAGCTTGTCGCGCGTCCGGTCTGGCTGGCAAACGGCCTGCCCGAGGCCGAAGAACCCGCCGTGATCGAAGCCCATCGCTCCGCCCTGCGGCTGGCCCATCGGTTGCTGTTGATCGTGGTGCCGCAAAACCCTGATCGCGCGCCGGTTCTGGCCGAACGGCTGGAGCGCGCCGAAGGCTGGCAGGTGGCCCTGCGCAACCGCGATGAGGAACCCGAACCGGAAACCGAAGTGCTGATCGCCGATGCGGCAGAACTGGGCCTGTGGTATCGCCTCGCGCCGCTGACCTTTCTGGGCGGATCGCTGGCGGGCACCGGCTGCCAGTGCGACCCGATGGCCCCGGCGGCGCTTGGATCGGCGCTGATCCATGGGCCGCGCCCGGGGCCGTTCGGGCTGGCCTTTGGCCGGTTGGGCGCGGCACGGGCGGCGCGGTCGGTCGGCTCTGCCGCCGATCTGGCCGAGGCGCTGGCGGAATTGCTGTCGCCCGACCGCGCGGCCCGTCTGGCGCAGGCGGCATGGGGGGTCTGTTCTGACGGGGCCGAGGCGTCAGAGCGCGCCCTGGCCCTGCTGCGCCGCCTGTTGGGAGAGGCGTGATGCGCGCGCCAGCCTTCTGGGATCGCCCGAAACCCACGGTTCTGGCCCGGCTGCTGCAGCCCTTGGGCGCAATCTATGCGGCGGCCACCGCCCGGCGTCTGACCCGGCCCGGCTATCGCGCCTCGGTCCCGGTGATCTGTGTCGGCAACCTGCATGCCGGGGGCACCGGCAAGACCCCCACCGCAATGGCGCTGATCGAACGGCTGTCGGGTGTCCATGTCGTCAGCCGGGGCCATGGCGGGCGGCTGGCTGGCCCGCTGCAGGTAGAACCGAAACACCTGGCCGATGAAGTGGGGGACGAGCCGCTGCTGCTGGCGGCCTTCTGCCCGGTCTGGGTGGCGAAGGATCGCGCGGCAGGCGTTCGTGCCGCCGAGGCGGCGGGGGCAAAGGTCATCCTGCTGGATGACGGGTTCCAGAACCCGGCGGTGGTGAAAGACCTGTCGATCATCGTGGTGGATGCCGCGCGCGGCTTTGGCAATGGGCTGTGCCTGCCCGCAGGTCCGCTGCGCGAACCCGTGGCGGTGGGTCTTGCACGGGCCGACCTGCTGCTGACCATTGGTGATGCTGCGGCGCAAACGGCATTCGATGCGCAGTTTGCCAGCCCCCTGCCCCGGTTGCGGGGGCGGCTGGAGGTGCTGCCCATGGGCATGGGTTGGCACGGCGAAAGGGTGCTGGCCTTTGCGGGGATCGGCCATCCCGAAAAGTTCTTTGCCACGCTGCGCGCCGAAGGGGCCGAGGTGGTGCGCGCCGAACCGCTGGAGGATCACCAGCCCCTGTCGCCCGCCCTGCTGACCCGGCTGGAGGCCGAGGCGATGGCCCGCGGGGCACAATTGGTGACGACCGAAAAGGATGCCGTGCGCCTGCCCGCCGCCTTTCGCCCAAGGGTGCTGACCCTGCCGGTGCGGCTGCGCCTGACCGAATGGCACCCGCTGGAAGCCGCGCTGGCGCGGATCGGCGTGCAGCTTGACCCGCCTGCCGCTTCCGGCATAGCTGGCAGCATGGACAGCCGGGGAAGCACGCAATGACCGAAGCCATGAATGACGCCCCCAAGGCGAAACGCCCGCAGCAGGTGTTCACCCTGGTGGTCGAAGTGGGCCGCAAGGCCGGTGACGGTCTGCCCGACAAGGCGACCGGCGGCGCGCTGATGATCTATGCCAGCGGCGTGGACGAGGCCGAAGCGGTACGCGAAACGGTTGCCATCCTGAAACAGGCCGACCTGGCCCCGCTGGATGTGTCCGGCTACGGATCGCTGGAGGAACGCGAGGCCGCAGGCGATGAGATCGATGCCGAAGAACGCGCCCTGATGCAGCGGGCGCTGGACGAAAATTCGGTCATCGTGGCGCAGATGACCCCGTTTTACGACTAGCTTGGCCGCAGCAGCACGCCTTCCCGCGCCGTCAATGCGGGCCGTGCCATGGGCGGGGCGCCAAGATCTGCCAGTTCGGGAAACAGCATCAGGATTTCCCTGCGGCTTTCGGCCTCCATCTTCGACAGGACTGTCGCGCCGGGATGGAAACTCTCGGTCGGCAGGCCAGCGGCAAAGATGATTTCGTGCCGGTCAAACAGAAGATGCACATAGGTCACCATGCCGCCATCCGGCCTGCGCCGGATCTTGCGGCCATCGCATAGCGCATGGGCAGGCACCAACACTTCGGCCTGCCCGAACAGCAATTCGGCCCGCGCCCCGGCCACAAGGATACGGTGCTGCGCCGAAACGCTGATCGTGCCATGATCGCCAAAGGTATGTGCCGCGATGCGCACAGGTGCCAGACGGCCCTGCGCAGGCACCCGCCGCTGCCCTGACCAGCGCACGGTCTGCAACCCGTGATCCTGCGTCAGCACCTGCATCCCCGGCCGGATCTGTTCGACCGGCAGATCACCAAGCGCGGTGCGGATCGGGGTTCCGGCGACGAAACAGGGCACCAGCGTTTCAACCGTGATATAGCCGACGTCGGTATTGCCGTATTCGTCTTCAACCGTATAGGTGAGCAGGTTTTCCTTTGGCGCGCTGTCGGATTCAAATGTCAGCGTGCCATCGGCATTCAGCGTGATCTCTTCCCCGGTTGGCAGGGTGATGGTGCTGCCTGCCACCACGGGCTGACCATTGATATGGGTGATGGTCAGCGCTGATCCGAGGGTGGAAACATCATTGTCCAGCACATCGACCGTCACACTGCCCTTCTTGCCCAGTTCGATCATGTCGTCCTGAGCCACCAGCGCCACCTGAACGCTGTCGCCGGCGATGAAAAGATTGCTGTCGTAAGTTGCGTCACCGGAATCGGCAATGCCGATCTTGATCGTATTCACCACCCCCGGATTGACCGGTGCCTTCAGCGTGAGCGTGATGGTGAACCCGTCCATCTCGGTGTTGAACTGCTGCGCAGAGGCCGGGTTATCGACATAAAGGTTCGAATTGCTGACATTATTTATGTTGTCGATGGTGATATCACCATTGCCGACCATCAGTTCGGCGCGCACCCCGTTGACCCAGATGCCCACCGCATCGTTGAACCCCGATCCGACATATTCGAGATATTCTTCAGACGAAAAGACAACCTGCATCGTCATCATGTTGCCGGTCGGAATGAAATCCGCCGTCAGCACCGCCGCATCGAAGGTTTCTGCCCCGGCCATCTGCGACAGACCGGCATCCCCGGCGGTGCCATGTATCGTCGAGGTTCCGGCCGAGATGTTTGCATCGCCCAAAGACTGGGTTATGTCGGTCACATTGCCGGTGGACAGGATCACGCCACTGTCGCTGGGGGCAACGCCCGGCATGGTGGTTTGCGCACCGGAATAGATGCCAGATGCCCCCTGTGCCCCGATATAGGTGGCATTCACCACGGAAATGCCCGAACCGAACATTTCATTTGCCATCTGCAGGGCGTCAGCCTGCGTGTTGATTGCCAGTTCCGATGCCGTTGCCATGCCGTTCCACACCCGCAGGAATTACCCCTACGTCAGGCAATTTGGCGGCAGAACATTGAGGGGCCGTTAACACCCGATCAGGCGGCGCTGCGACCGGCACCGTGACCAAGGACAGCCATGAGTGGAACGGCCTCATAGCGGTGCAACTGACGCATTGGCGGCGGCATCTCTGCACCCGGCCCATGTTGGGCGGACAGAAAGCTGAGCCCTTCGCCCAGAATCAGGCCCGGCCGTCCGATATCCAGCGATACCGTGGCCATCACTGCGCGCCGCGTATCCAGCAAGGCGGCACGGCCATCGGTCAGAAAGCCCGCCTGCACCAGGACCGCATCTTCAAAGAACAGGTATTCCACATCGGACCCGCGCTGAACCAGCGCCTGATCGGCACTGACCAACACGTCACGCGCCGGGCTGAAATAGGGCGCGCGCAACAGGACGGGCGCGTGCCGCCCCCGACCCGGCAGGTCCAGCCGCCGAACCGATTGCAACATGCAGGCCCCCCGGTCTTCGGTCAGAACCATGTCACCTGGGCGAAGCTGGGCCGCCAGACGAAAGCCGGTCGGCGTCTGGATCTGTGTGCGCGGGCCGATCCACGGCGCGCTTTGCGGGGGTGCGGCCCCGTCGGTGACCCCGAACCACAACAGGGCCGGATGCCGCGTCGCGCTCCGTTCGGCCAGCGCCTGATCCCCGGTCATTCCGTTCTGGCACAGGACCACCAGATCCCCCAGACGCGGCGAGAGAACCCCGGTGCCACCGGCACGCAACTCCAGATCGAGATCGCTGCGCCTGTAGCGCATGTCCCAACTGTTGGCATCCTGATCCCAATGGAACAGGATACGCGCCAGCCCCGGCACCTCGGGCAGCGGTCCCGGCAGGACATGGCGCATCAGCAGCGCCCCTTGCCGCTGCAACAGGATCAACCCGCTGTCATGATCATGAAACAGCGCCAGCGACCGTTGACCGGTGCCCGCGCCTGCGACCCAGTCGATCAGCACGCCCGCCTGTTGCAGCGGTGTGGTGATTTCAAAGACCAGCGTGCCGCGTCGCAGGGTTTCGCCCGGGCGCTGCGCCGCAGGGGGCGCGCCTTGATCCGAAAGTGCCAGCCATCCCGCCATCGGCCCGCGCCTCAGGCTGCCCGGGCGGCGTCACGCATCAGGATCATCGCTTCATAGCTGCGCAGGCTGCGCCGCGCCGTCGGGCTGTAACCCTTGCCGGTTGCCGGGTCGAGTTCGGGGAAAATCGCGCAGATTTCGGCCACCAGTTCGGGTTCCAGGCTTGCGGTGGTCTGCGGCCCCGGCAGATAGCTTTCGGTCAAAAGCCCTTCGGACCAGAGCAGTTGATGCCGGTCGAACAAGAGATGGACATACTCCACCTCACCGCCCGAAATCTGCCGGATCGACCGGTCGTTCACCAGTTCCTTCGCCGCGACCAGCACTTCCTCGTCGCCAAACAGCAGTTCGGCCAGATTGTCGCGCACCAGAATCCGGTGCTGGGGCGAAACCATCAATGTGCCGTGATCACCAAATGTGCCGGCCTTGATCCGGATCGGGGCAAGATTGCCAAGCGCCGCCACACGGCGCTGGCCAACCCAACGCAGCGGCTGTGGCCCGTCATCCAGCGTCATCACCAGATCGCCGGGCTGCAGCTCTTCGACCAGCCGGTCCCCCAACGGCGTGCGGATACGGGTTCCGGCAACAAAGCACGGCACCTGATTGATGGTGACAATGCCGACATCCGACACGCCATTGCCGTTGCCATTGGCCACCGTATAGGTGAAGGACGCAGTCTCGGCCTGCCCGTCGCCCACAATGGTAAAGGTGCCGTCTGCGTTCAGCGTGATCTGCTGGCCCGATGACAGGGTGATGGTCTGTCCGGCCACAACCGGAATGCCATTCACATGGGTGATGGTCAGCGTGGCCCCGGCAGGGCCCTGATCGTTGCCCAGAACATCCAGCGTGCGGGTGCCATTCAGGCCCATGGTCACGCTGTCATCCCGCGCGACCAGCGCCGTTTGAACACTGTCTGCGGCAATCAGCAGATTGCTGTCATACATCGCATCCGAAACATCGGCGATGCCGATACGGATCGAATTCACCATCCCGCTGTTCACCGGAATATCCAGCGACAGGGTCAGGGTGAAGCCATCCATCTCGGTGTTGAAGGAGTCATTGGTGTTCGACTGGAACAGGTTCGGCTGGGTATTGCCGTTGATGTTGTTGACGCTGGTCTTGCCATTGCCGATCGACACCGGCACCTGCGTCCCGTTCACCCAGACGCCGATCACATCGTTGAACTGCGAATTGATGTATTCGGGGTATTCTTCCGAAGCGAAGACGAATTTCATCGTCATCGTATTGCCGGTGGGGATGAAATCGACATCCATCCAGACCGCGTCATAGGTGGTGGCTCCGGCCACCGCATTGAACAGGCTGTTGCCGTTGATGCCCGACGTGTCGGTCGATGTGCCCGCCGACCGGTTGGGATCGCCAAAGCTCTGGGTGAAATCCGTGGCCCGTCCGGTGGACAGGATCACACCGGTATTCGACGGCGTCACACCCGATGCCAATTGGCCGTTGGAATAGATCGCCGACGAGGTGGAAGGGCCTGTATAGCTGGCCCCGGTCACGGTCACGCCGTCTCCGAAGATGGTATTGGCCATCTGCAACGCCGAAGCGTTGGTGTTATAGCTCAGTTCGGCGCCTGTCGCCATGGTTCGCCCCTTTTCGGGGACAGGCCGGATCACCATGCTGCGTCACGGGGCCTTTGCCCTGTGCCATGCCCGGCTGTGTATCAGCCGGTGCCGTCCTGTCGCGGGTCTACTGCTCGTTCTCGGCGGTCGATTTTTGTTTTTTGACCGCATGAACAGGATATGCCGCAGGAAATCCCTTTGTCATCCTTCTTTTTGCCACAATCGAACATTTGCGCGCCGTCAGGTGGCCTGCGGGCCACAGCCGCACGTCAGGCGGCCACCGCAAGCGCGGCCCGACATGCCGGGCGCGGCAGTGCAGCAGGCGGCAAATGCTTGCCCTTGCGCCGGGCCTTGCATATCCCTTGGGCAGATCCCGGACCGGAGCCCGACATGACCGCAGCAACCACGCCCATCGACCCTGTCGCCCTCAGCGCCGAGCTGATCCGCTGCCCGTCGGTCACCCCGGCCGAAGGCGGCGCGCTTGGCGTGCTGGAACAGCTGCTCAGCGGCGCGGGTTTTGCCTGCACCCGGGTGGATCGCGGCGGGATCGCCAACCTGTATGCCCGCTGGGGCGCACGGGGGGCCAACAAATCCTTCGGCTTCAACGGCCATACCGATGTCGTCCCCGTGGGCGATGCCGCCGCCTGGTCGCGCGATCCCTTTGGCGGCGAGGTGGTGGATGGCGTGCTTTGGGGCCGCGGCGCGACCGACATGAAGACCGGCGTTGCCGCCTTTGCCGCCGCTGCGGTGGATTTCGTGCGCCAGACCCCGCCCGATGGCGCGGTGATCCTGGCCATCACCGGCGATGAAGAGGGCGATGCCGAACATGGCACCGTGGCGCTGCTGGACTGGATGGCCGCGCAGGGCGAACGCATGTCGCATTGTCTGGTGGGCGAACCAACCTGCCCCAATGTGATGGGTGAAATGATGAAGATCGGGCGGCGCGGCAGCATGACCTGCTGGTTCACCGCTGAAGGCGTGCAGGGCCACAGCGCCTATCCGCATCGCGCCAGAAACCCGATGAGCGCGCTGGTCAAGCTGCTGGCACGGCTGGAGGAAAAACCGCTGGATCAGGGCACCGACCATTTCGATGCCTCCACGCTGGCGATCACCACCATCGATTGCGGCAATCCGGCCAATAACGTGATCCCGGCCAAGGGCAGCGCCACGGTGAACATCCGCTTCAACGATGCCCATTCCGGGGCCAGCCTGACCGAATGGCTGCGTGGTCATGCCGCGGCGGTGCAGGCCGAAACCGGGGTGCGCATCGACCTGCGCATCCAGATTTCGGGCGAAAGCTTCCTGACCCCGCCCGGGGATTTCTCGGCCCTGATTGCCCGCGCCGTGCAGGCCGAAACCGGGGTGACACCGGAATACTCCACCTCGGGCGGCACATCGGATGCACGCTTTGTGAAGGATCACTGCCCGGTGGTCGAATTCGGGCTGGTGGGCAAGACCATGCATCAGGTGGATGAACGGGTCGAGGTGGCGCAGATCCATCAGCTCAAATCCATCTACACCCGCATTCTGAAGGACTATTTCGCATGACAGCCGTGATCGCCGTTACCGATGACATCGCCGCTTGCCGCGCGCTGCGCCGCACCGTGTTCATCGAAGAACAGGGCGTGTCCGAAGCGGACGAGATCGACAATCTGGATGGGCAGGCCACGCATCTGCTGGCCACGGTCGAGGGCCGCCCTGTCGGCTCGGCCCGGCTGCTGACCTATGGCAGCACGGGAAAGATCGGCCGGGTCTGTGTGCTGGCCGATCAGCGCGGCACCGGTTTGGGCGCGGCGCTGATCCGGGCGGCGGTCGAACACTTTCGCACCCAGCCCGGCATCACCAGCGTGAAACTGGGGGCACAGACCCATGCGCTCGGGTTTTACGAACGCCTGGGCTTTACCGCACAGGGCCCGGAATATGACGATGCCGGCATCCCGCATCGCGACATGCTGCTGCCGCTCTGATCCCCCGATTTGCGGCTGACGGGCTGGCCCGGCCATGGTAGGCAGGGGCCATGGATCAGATACCTTCGAAAGACCAGCTTCGCCAATGGATCGCCGACAATGCCGGCGCCACCGCCAAGCGCGATATCGCCAAGGCCTTCGGCATCAAGGGCAGCGTAGCCCGGGTCGAACTCAAGCGCCTGCTCAAGGAACTTGAGGCCGAAGGCGGCGTGGCCAAGCGCAAACGCCATTACCGCAAGGCAGGTGTGCTGCCGCCGGTGTCGATCCTGGTCATCCTGCCGCCCGATGCGGCGGGCGATCTGTTTGCCCGCCCGCATGAATGGCAGGGCGATGATGCGCCGCGCATCCATGTGCTGACGCGCAGCGGCGATCCGGCACTTGGACAGGGCGACCGTATTCTGGCCAAGCTGGCACGGGTGGAAGGCGAAGATCACGGCTATGAAGCGCGGGTGATCCGCAAGCTGGGCCAGAACGCCATCCGCGTGCTGGGCATCTTCCGGCAGGCGCATGAAGGCGGGCGGATCGTGCCCATCGACAAGGGCGCCGACAAGGAATGGCGCGTGCCGCGCGATCTGACGATGGATGCGCAGGATGGCGAATTGGTCGAGGCCGAACAGGCCGGGCCGAAACGCATGGGCCTGCCCACGGCCCGGATCGTGGCGCGGCTGGGCGATCCGGCGGGGCCGCGCGCCGTCAGCCTGATTGCCATTCACCAGCATGGCATCCCTGACCAGTTCCCCGATGCGGTGATGGCCGAGGCCGATGCAGCCCAGCCCGTCACCTTGGGTGCGCGTGAAGACCTGCGCGATCTGCCGCTGGTCACCATCGACCCGATCGATGCGCGCGACCGCGACGATGCTGTGCATGCCCATGCGGATGACGATCCGAAAAACCCCGGCGGCCATGTGGTCTGGGTGGCGATT
This sequence comes from Gemmobacter denitrificans, assembly GCF_036964905.1. Classification (NCBI taxonomy): domain Bacteria; kingdom Pseudomonadati; phylum Pseudomonadota; class Alphaproteobacteria; order Rhodobacterales; family Paracoccaceae; genus Gemmobacter; species Gemmobacter denitrificans. The sequence goes on along the minus strand of NZ_JBALHR010000009.1, from coordinate 105,979 downwards.
GCCGATGTGGCGCATTATGTGCCCCCCGGATCGGCGCTGGATCGCGAAGCCCGCAAGCGTGGCAATTCCACCTATTTCCCCGACCGGGTGGTGCCCATGCTGCCCGATACCCTGTCGGGTGATCTGTGTTCGCTGCACGAGGCGGTGGATCGCCCCTGCATGGCCGTGCGGATGCAACTGGATGCGCAGGGCCACAAGATCGCGCACCGCTTTACCCGCGGGTTGATGCGGTCGCGTGCATCATTGCATTACGCGCAGGTGCAGGCGGCCATCGACGGGGCCCCCGATGCGGTGACCGAACCGCTGCTCGATCCTGTGTTGCGCCCGCTTTACGCGGCCTATGCGGCCTGCAAGATCGCCCGTGCGGCGCGGCAGCCGCTGGATCTGGAACTGCCCGAACGCAAGATCGTGCTGGATGACGCCGGCAAGGTTCTGTCAGTGGCCTTCCGCGACCGGTTCGATGCGCATAAGCTGATCGAGGAATTCATGATCCTCGCCAATGTCGCCGCAGCCGAGGAACTGATCCGGCTGAAGCGCCCGCTGCTGTTCCGGGTGCATGAAGAACCCAGCCCCGAAAAGCTGGAATCCCTGCGCGAAGTGGCCGAAGCCTCGGGCTTTGTGCTGGCCAAGGGGCAGGTCTTGCAGACGCGGCACCTGAACAGCCTGCTGTCGCAGGCGCAGGGCACCGAATTTGACGAATTGCTGAATCTGACCACCCTGCGCAGCATGACCCAGGCCTATTATGCGCCGCAGAACTTTGGCCATTTCGGTCTGGCGCTGCGCAATTACGCCCATTTCACCTCGCCCATCCGGCGCTATTCCGATCTGATCGTGCATCGCGCGCTGATCGCCGCGCATGGCTGGGGCAAGGATGGCCTGTCACCGCAGGACATGGAAAACCTTGATGAAACCGGCAAGCTGATTTCGGATGCCGAACGCCGGTCCATGGCCGCCGAACGCGACACGATCGACCGCTATCTGGCGGCCTATCTGTCAGACCGCGTGGGCATGACCTTTGGCGGCCGCATTTCCGGGGTGCAGAAATTCGGGCTGTTCGTGAAGCTGGATGAAACCGGGGCTGATGGTCTGGTGCCGATCCGCGACATCGGGCGCGAGTTTTTCCATTATGATGCCGACAGCCAGAGCCTGACGGGCGCCGATACCGGCATGGTGATCGGCATCGGCCAGCGGGTCACCGTGCGGCTGGCCGAGGCGATCCCGGTCACCGGCGGCCTGACGCTGGAATTGCTGGAGATCGAGGGCAGCGCGCCACGCAGCCCCAAGCCGCGCCAAGGCAGCTACAAGCCGCGCAAACCGGGCCAGTTCGCCGCCAAGGAAGCCAAGCGCCGGGTGATCCGCAAACGGCGGTGATCCGCCACCTGCCCATCGGTCCGGGGCTTCCGCCAGCCCCGGCTTCGGGCTAGATTGTTGCGCAGAGCAGTTTCAATAACACACGAAAGGGGCCGCAATGCGCATTTCCGCAAAAATCGCCACCATCGCCCTGACCTTGGCCCTGTCGGCCTGTGTCGGTGGCGGCGGCGCCGTCTCGCAATCAGGACACACGCCAACCGTGATCAAATATGGCCGCGACCAGAACCCCGATCCGGCCAAGGTGGCCGGTCTGAATGCCTGGATTCAGGGCTTCCGCCCGCAGGCACTGGCCTCGGGCATCGGCCCCGCCACCTTTGATGCGGCCTTTGCCGAGGTGACCTATAACCCCGAGGTGATCCGCCGGTCGAACAATCAGGCCGAATTCACCAAATCGCTGTGGGAATATCTGGAAACTGCCGCATCGGACAAGCGCGTGGCCAATGGCCGGGCGATGCTGGCACGCCACGCGGCAGTGCTGAACCAGATCGAGGCCACCTATGGTGTGGACAAGGAAGTGGTCGTCGCCGTCTGGGGCATGGAATCGAGCTATGGCGAAAAGCGCGGCGACCTGCCGCTGATCGAGGCGCTGGCCACCCTGTCCTATGACGGGCGACGGGCCGATTTCTTTCGCCAGCAGCTGATCGGGGCGCTGAAGATCCTGCAGGCTGGTGATACCGATGCCCGCCACATGATCGGCAGCTGGGCAGGCGCGATGGGCCATACCCAGTTCATCCCGACCTCTTACCTGGCCTTCGCGGTGGATTTCACCGGCGACGGGCGGCGCGACATCTGGTCGGATGATCCGACCGATGCGCTGGCCTCGACCGCCGCCTATCTGGCGAAATCGGGCTGGCAGCGCGGCCAGCCCTGGGGGGTGGAAGTGACGCTGCCGCCCGGTTTCACCGCCGCCACGTCGGGCAAGAGCGCGAAACGGTCCGGCGCCGACTGGCGGGCGATGGGCATCACCCGTGCGGCGGGCGGGGCCGTGCCGGATGGACAGGCCGCCCTGTTCCTGCCTGCGGGGGTGAAGGGCGCGGCCTTCCTGATCTATCGCAATTTCCACGCGATCGAACGCTATAATCAGGCCGATGCCTATGTGGTGGGCGTGGGGCATCTGTCCGACCGTCTGAAAGGTGACGGGCCGCTGCGGACCCCTTGGCCTGCGGGCGATACTACGCTGCGGCTGGCCGAGCGGATGGAGGTGCAGGAACGCCTGACCGCGCTTGGCTTTGATACCGGCGGGGCGGATGGCAATGTCGGGCCCAAGACCTATGCCGCGATCAAGGCCTTCCAGACCTCGCGCGGGTTGCCCGCCGACGGCTATCCCGACCGGGACCTGCTGGAGCTTTTGCGCCGGTCCTGATCCGTCTGGGTCAGATCACCGTCACATCCAGCGGCGGCAGCCCGTCAATCCGCGCCTCCAGCCGGTCGCCACGCGCGACCGGCCCTACGCCCGCTGGCGTGCCGGTCAGGATGACATCGCCCGGATGCAGGGTGAACAGGCCCGACAGATGCGCGATGATGTCAGAGACCGACCAGATCATGTCAGCCAGACGGGCCGCCTGCCGGGTTTCTCCGTTGACGGCCAGCCGGATACCCGCCTGCGCCAGATCGGGCAGATCGGCGACCAGCCGGGCCGGGCCTATGGGGGCGGAATGATCAAAGGCCTTGCCAGCCTCCCACGGGCGGCCTGCCTTCTTTGCCGCCGCCTGCAGATCGCGCCGTGTCATGTCCAGCGCGACCGCCGCCGCCAGAACGCAGTTTGACGCAGCCGCAGGGGCCAAATCGCAGCCCCCGCGCCCCAGCAGAACCGCCAGTTCCACTTCGTGATGCACATCGCCGGATGCCGGGGGAAAGGGAAAAACCCCGTCGCCCCGTAGCGCATCGGCGGGTTTCAGAAAGAAGAAGGGCGGTTCGCGATCCGGGTCATGGCCCATTTCGCGCGCATGTTCGGCATAGTTGCGCCCCACGCAATAGACCCGCCGCACCGGAAACCGCGCCGATTGCCCGGCAATCGCCAGCGTGACGGGGGGCGGGGCGGGCAGGATCAGATCCATCGGAACACCTTTCGGGCAGGGCGGTTTCGGCAGGCCATCTGGCCACCGCAGGCCAGTCGCGTCAACCGCGATCCGTGCCGTGGGTGGCGCGATCATTCATCTCCGGGCACCCCATAGGACGGGGCGGCTGTCGGGTCTTCGGCACGCTGCACATAGGCCGCCATCTGCGGACGATAGACAGCCCATGCCGCCTCCAGCGCCGTGATCGGGCAGGTTTCCACCCAATCCATCCGCAGATCGGCCAGGGGCCAGCTCAGCCGGTCAGCAATCTTCAACCCGGCTGAATGCACCGGACCGGCCTCGCCCCCGGCCTGCAACCCGGCCCGCAGCGCAGCCATCAGGCGATCGCCCAGATGGCCGCTGGCCCGTTCAAACGCCGCGACCATCGCAGCGGGCACCCCGGTATCGCCCAGAAGATTGCCCCCCGCCGCGCAACCCTGCCCACGCGCCTCAGCCCAAAGCCCCAGCACCTGTGCGCCGGAATGCAGGGCAACACCCCCTGCCGCATCCACCGCCAATATCTGCCGATAGGCGACATGCGCCCGCCCGGCCAGAACCGCCGCGACAGCATCGCGCGCGGCCAGCCCTTCGGCCATCCGGTCCAGCACCAGCGGGCCAAGTGCGGGATCGGTGACATTCTGGCTGGCCACCACCCCCACCCCGGCACGCACATGCGCACAGCGCGCCGCCACCGCCGGAGAGGACGAGGAAATCACCATGCCGAACTGCCCGGTGCGGGCGCAGCGCGCCACAAGCGAAAAGGTCATGTGTTGCGCTTTCTGAAGCCGCCGGGGGCTGTCAGCCCCCGGACACCCGAGCATATTTTCGCCAAGATAAAGGGGCTTTGGAGCATCATGGGGTGGATCGGCCCTGCAATCCGTTCGGGCCCGCGCCCGGTGCCGCCTGCCACAGGATCAATCCGGGATGACGGCAGTGGCGTCGATTTCCACCAGCCATTCGGGCCGCGCCAGTGCCACCACGGTCAGCCCGGTGCAGACCGGATGCACGCCCTTGATATATTCGCCCATCGTCCGATAGACCGCTTCGCGGTGGCGCACATCGGTCAGATACACCACCAGCTTCACCACATGCTCCATCTTGCCGCCCGCCTCTTCGACCAGTTGGCGGATGTTCTGCATCACCTTGTGCGTCTGGGCGACCGGGTCGCTGCTCTGGATGTTTTCGGCTGTATCCAGATCCTGCGGGCATTGGCCGCGCATCCACAGCGTCGTGCCGCCGCGCGTGGCCACCGCCTGACACAGATCATTGTCCAGCCGCTGTTCGGGATAGGTGTCACGGGTGTTGAAGGTGCGATAGCGCTTGTGTTCCATGGGGTCCTCTTATTCTGCCGCGCGGGCGGGGCCGGGATAGGCCAGATAACTGCGTTGTTTCAGGATATGATCGGCCACGAATTTCGCATCATGCCAGACGCCCCAGATAAAGGCCGATCCGCGCCGCGACTGATAGGGCAGACCCAGGAAGTAGATGCCCGGCTCTGCCGCAACACCGCGCTGGTGGTGCGGTCTGCCCTGCGCATCCAGCGCGCCCGGTGGCAGCCAGCGGTAATCGCTGGTGAAGCCCGTCGCCCAAAGGATGGTGGTGATCCCCGCCGCCGCCAGATCGAGCGTGGCAATCGGGGTCACCATGCACGCCGGATCTGGGCCGATCTTGCGGGCTTCGGGGTCGGGGGGCAGGTCAAGGCCATTGCGGGCGGCCCAGGCATCGGCCTCGTCCAGAAGCGCCAGCAGATTGGCATCGCCGCGTTCCACATTGCGCCGCAGATCAGGGGCAAAGTGCATCACCCCCCGGTCACAGCTTTCGGCCCGGCCCAGCAGCACCATGCCGCGCGCCGCCAGATCGCGAAAATCCACCGTCCGCCCGCCATGCGCGCCGCTGACCGCGATGGTCGTATGTTCGGCGCCTTTGGGCGCATCGGCATCCCACAGGTTCAGCACCCCGAGCCACCAGACGAAATCGCGGCCCCGGTAGCGGCGTGGCGGGCGGTCATGCGGCCCGACCGACAGCCAGACCTGCCGACCTGATTCCAGCAATTCCTCGGCAATCTGCGCGCCGGAAGACCCGGCACCCACCACCAGCACCCCGCCCGGCGGCAGTTGCGCCGGGTTGCGATAGCTGTTGGAGTGCAGTTGCATCAGCCCGGCGGTTTCGGGCACCAGAGGTGGGATGAGCGGGGTCTGAAAGGCCCCGGTTGCCGCCACCACATAGTCCGCCACAATCGGGCCAGCCGAGGTTTCCACCACAAACCCGGCTGCGGCGTCGCGGCGCGCCACCCGATGCACTGTCACCCCGCAGCGGATGGGCGCATCAAACCCGGCGGCATAATCCACCAGATAATCGGCCACGGCCTCCTTGCCCGGAAAGGACTCGGGGTCGCCCGTGAAGAGTTGGCCGGGAAAACGGTCGTGCCAGGCGGGGCCGTTCATCACCAGGCTGTCCCACCGGCAGGACCGCCAGCGTTCGGCGATACGGTCGCGTTCCAACACCAGATGCGGCACGCCCGCCCGGGTGAGATGTTCGCTCATGGCGATACCGGCCTGGCCTGCGCCCACCACAACCACGTTGGTCTGTTCGGTCATCATACTCTCCGTCATGCCGGGATACGGCGGGCAAGATATTGGGCGAATTCGTAATTCGGCCGTTCCAGATGGCTCAGCGGCCCGGGCTGCGCCATGCCCGAACACAGGCCCCGATACACCTTTTCGGTGCAGCCCTTGTCTTCGGCATTCACCTCTGCCAGCAGGGCGCGCACGGCGGCCAGATGCGTTTCGGCCTGCGGATCGGCCAGCCAGTCTTGGGACATGCCGCCGCCATAAAGCACATTCACATGGCCCGGCCCGTCGGGGGTCAGCGACAGATACCAGAAATAGCCCGGGGTCACGGTGATAAGCAGCGAAGGGTAGATCGCCAGCAGCCATGTCTTGCGCCGGTCATCGCCCTGCAGAAGGGTGTTGGTCGGATGGGCCAGCGCCAGCGGCACGCTGTCATTCTTCAGGATCCAGTGATAGTTGAAGGCCGCGCCACCTTCGGGGCAGACCATCTCTTCCAGTTTGGACGCGCCGCCGATCGTGCCGGAATGGCACATGGGCAGGTGGTAACTTTCCATGAAATTCTCGGCCAGAACCTTCCAGTTCGTCGCCCAGCGAAAGGTTTCGCGCCAGGTTTCGCGGTAGCGCGTCATGTCAAACGGCGCAATCAGCGCGGTGACCTCGGCCAATGCCACATCGGGGGCTGGGGCATCAGGGTTCAGCGAAACCAGGATCCAGCCCTGCCAGACCGCGCAGCGGATTTGCGGCAGGGCCAGGGCTTCTTTGCAGAAGCTGCCGTTCAGCGTCATGGCCGGAGCCCCGCGCAAGGAGCCATCAAGGTTATAGGTCCAGGCGTGATAGGGGCAGGTGATGGCGCGGACCGACCCGCGCCCCTGCAACAGGGTGGACATGCGGTGGCGGCAGACATTCGACATTGCGCGCAGTTCGCCATCGCGGTCGCGCAACACGATCACCGGTTCGCCCGCGATCTCCATGGTCAGATAATCGCCCGGATCGGGCAGCGCCTCGGCCCGGCCTGCGCAGACCCAATCCTGCGCAAAGACATGCCGCTGTTCGTGCGCCAGAAATTCCTCGGACGTATAGACCGATTTCGGCATGGCGAAGGCCCGGTCAAAGGGCGTGGCGACATTGGCATGAAGCTCGGCAGCCGGGGTCAGCGGGGCGGGGTGGTTCATCGGGGCCTCGTGCAGTTTCCCGCCGCAATGGACGGTCTGCCACAAGGGTGGCATGGCAAAGATCAGTCTGAAAGGACGCATTTGCGAGCTTTGGGTTAGGGTGAACCTAAGCCCATCGCCGAACTGTCCCGCTGTGCCAGCAACCAGTCGCGCACCGCCATGGCGGGACGGGTGAGCGCGGCATCGCGCGGCCAGATCACATGAAAGGCCTGATCGGTGGTCAGCATCCGGTCGGTCAGCCGCACCAGAAGCCCCTGCGCCACCAACCCTTCGACCAGATGCCGCCAACCAAGCGCCACGCCCTGCCCTGCCAGCACCGATTGCAGCACCAGAACGTAATCGTTGATCTGCAACCCCTTGGGCGCCCGGCGACGGTCAATCCCGGCGGCGGCGAACCAGTCGCCCCAGGTGGCCGCCGGGCGGATCGGTTCTTCCAGATGGATCAGCGGATGATCCAGCAGGGCCATGGCACTTTCGGGGGCCGGGCGACCAGCCAGATAGGCCGCGCTGCAGACCGGATAGATTTCCTCGGCGGCCATCGCTTCGGCGTGATAGCCGGGCCAATCCTCTGCCCTGCCGCCCCTGATCCCCAGCGGGATGCCTTCGCCCAGCAGATCAAGATCACGGTCGGCGGTCTGTATGCGCAGATCGACCTGCGGCAGATCGGCCCGAAACTGTGCCATGCGCGGCAGCATCCAGAAGGCGGCAAAGGCGGTGGAGCAGGCCAGCGTCACATGGCTGCCACTGATCGCCGCGCGCAAGTCCTGCGCTGATCGCTGGATATGGGCCAGCCCGATACTGACATCGGCGTGAAAGCGTTCACCCGCTTCGCTCAGCCGCACGCGACGGTATTCGCGCAGGAACAGCGCCGTACCCAGATGCGCCTCAAGCCGGGACATCGCATAGGACACGGCAGCCTGCGTCATGCGCAATTCGCGTGCTGCCGCGCTGAAACTGGACAACCGCCCAGCTGCCTCAAAGACGACAAGGCTGTTGATAGACGGAAGCAGGCTGCGCAGATTATCCATAATCACAGCTTATCAACTCCATGATACTTTTCCAGCGTTACGGCAGCCACGGGCCATCCTAATCTGCACCGGATTTATCAGAAGGACCGGATCATGGCGGAAGATGGCATGTCAGGCGGCAAACGCGCACGCGGCGGCCGGTCGCAACGGCGCGACGCGCGGGTGGGTGTGGAACAAGGGGTCAAGCGGCCCTATATCGTGCGCGGCATCCCGACCTATGACATCCTTTCTGACGAAAGCCTGACCCGGATCGAGGCGACGGCCGAGCGTATTCTGGCCGAAATCGGCATCGAATTGCGCGACGATGCCGAAGCGATGCGGCTTTACAAGACCGCAGGTGCCGAAGTCACGGAAACCGCGCCACAGGTCTGGCGGTTGAAGTTTCCGCCGGGGATGCTGAAGGAAATCCTGAAAACCGCCCCTGCCGAATTTACCCAGCACGCACGAAACCCGGCAAACAACGTGCGGATCGGCGGCAGGAACGTGGTGTTCGCGCCGTCTTATGGCAGCCCCTTCGTGATGGATCTGGACCGGGGCCGCCGCTACGGCACGATCGAGGATTTCCGCAATTTCGTGAAGCTCAGCCAATCGTCACCCTGGCTGCACCATTCTGGCGGCACGGTGTGCGAACCCACCGATATTGCGGTGAACAAGCGTCATCTGGATATGGTCTATGCCCATATCCGCTATTCCGACCGGGCCTTCCTGGGGTCGATCACCGCGCCCGACCGCGCGGCAGACAGTGTGGAAATGGCGCGCATCCTGTTCGGCGCCGATTTCACCGATCAGAATTGCGTGGTGATGGGCAATTTCAACACCACCTCGCCGCTGGTACTGGATGGGGTCACGACGGCGGGTATCCGCACCTATGCCGCTGCCAATCAGGGGTCGATCCACCTGCCCTTCCTGCTGGGGGGCGCGGTGGCGCCGCTGACCATTGCCGGCATGGTGGCACAAGGTCTGGCGGAAAGCATGGCCTCCTGCGCGCTGACGCAACTGGTGCGGCCCGGATCGCCCGCCATTCTGGCCAGTTTCTTCTCCTCCATGTCGCTGCGGACCGGATCGCCCACCTTCGGCACGCCGGAACCGGCCATCGGGTCGCTGGTCATGGGGCAACTGGCGCGGCGACTGAACCTGCCGCTGCGCTGCGCGGGCAATTTCAGCACGTCAAAACTGCCCGACGGGCAGGCCATGGCGCAAAGCATGATGTCGATGATGTCGGCCATTCAGGGCGGCGCGAATTATGTGCTGCATTCAGCCGGGTTTCTCGACGGGCTGTTGTCGATGTCTTACGAAAAGCTGGTGATGGATACCGATATCTGCGGCGCGCTGCATGCCTATCTGGATGGCATGGCGGTGGATGACGACGCGCTGGCCTTTGAGGCGCTGGCCGAACTTGGCCCCGGCCAGCATCTGTTCAGCACCCAGCACACGCTGCGCCATTACGAAACCTCCTATTGGGATTCCGCGCTGGATGACAACCAGCCCTGGGAAAGCTGGGATGAACAGGGCGGGCTGGATTATGCCAAACGCGCCAATACCCGCTGGAAAAAGCTGCTGGCAGAGTATGAGGCCCCGCCGCTGGACGCAGGGATTGACGAGGCGCTGCAGGATTTCATGGCCCGCCGCAAGGCCGCGATGGCCGATATGTGGTACTGACGGGGCCGCGTTCAGCGCCGGATGCTGGCGTAAATGCCGTAAAGCTCCATCGCAAGATCGCGGGGCAGCGCGGCGGAATCGGCGGCATGAAGGCAATCGCAGAACAGCCGATAACCATCCGGCGTGGCGACCAGTTCGGCAAACCGCGCCTGATGCCATGCGAAACAGGCGCGGTGCAGCTCTGCAATCCCCGGTAGGGCCATCAGCGCCGCCAGTTCGGCATCCAGCGCGTCGGCCCAGCGGGCAATGGCGGTGTTCGGCTGGGTGTTGAAATTGCGTTCGACCCAATAGCTCAGATCAATCCGCTTGGTCCGCCGGTTGGCCAGACCACGATCTGCCTTGACCAGAAAGGCGGCGGCGGACCGGGTGGAATAATGGTGCATTTCGGCCAGAGCGCGGCCGGCGGCCAGACCGGGCAGAGCAATCTGCGCCTCTTGCGCGGCAAAGCTGTCTGGCAGGCGCTGCCCCGACCCATCGTGCCAGTGCGGCAGGGCCTGTCGCGGACGGGCACGCGGGCGGTGGACCCCGGGTTTCTGAAAGGCATCAGGCCGGTACAGCGTCTTGAAATAGCGCCCGGCAATCGGATGCGTCAGATCAGGCGGGGCCGAGCGCGTGAACTGCCGGGTGACCGGCACATTCTCCAGCCGCGCCCGGCCATTGGCCCCAAACAGCCGCCACGGCAGGGTCACCGCATCGGCCCCCGCAGGCAGCGCCGCCACCAGATCGGCCAGCCGGTGCTGCCCGACATGGACGACCGGAAACTCATCCACATCGCTGAACAGCGCCCAGTCGAAGCCCCGGGTCAGCCGGTCTTGTGCAACGGCGGTCAATGCCTGCCATTGCACGCTTTTGCCCGGTTGGGCCTGCTGGGGCCGATGGATAACAACCCCTGCCGCCGCAAGCGCGTTCAGCAGCCGGTCGCTGCCATCATCGCAATCATTGCTGAAGATCACGAAATCGGTGACGCCCATCAGCCGGTGATAGGCAATCCATTCCAGCAGATAGGGCCCTTCATTGCGCACACAGGTGAAGCTGAGGATCTTCAAGTTGGGCACCGCACCGGCTTGGACTGGGGATCAGTGCTAGCACCGAACAGGGCATATCACAATCGTGACGGGCCGGCGCAACGGGTGCTTGACGGCGCCCGACGCCCGGCGCTGACTGGCCGCAACAGATCAGGGAGGTTGCCACATGACACAGAAGGTTTGTCTCGTCACCGGGGGCGGGCGCGGGATCGGGGGGGCCGTGGCCCGCGAAATGCATGCGCGGGGCTATCGGCTTGCGCTCATGTCGCCGTCAGACAGTTGCGAAACCCTTGCCGCCGAACTGGGGGGCGTGGCCCGGCGCGGCGTCGCCCAAAGCGAGGATGATCTGAATGGCATCGTCGATACCGCCCTTTCGGCCTTTGGCCGCATTGACGCGGTGTTGAACCATACCGGCCACCCGCCCAAGGGCGACCTGCTGGCGATCACCGATGACAACTGGGATCTGGCCAATGACATGATCATCAAATCTGTGGTCCGCATGGCCCGGCTGGTCACCCCGGTGATGGAGGCACAGGGCGGCGGGTCGATCGTGAATGTCACCACCTATGCGGCGCTGGAACCTTCGCTGTGGTTTCCGGCCTCTTGCGTCTATCGCGCCGGGGTGTCGGCCTTTGCCAAGCTTTATGCCGACCGCTATGGCCCGCAGAATATCCGCATGAATTGCCTGATGCCCGGCTTTACCGACAGTCTGGATGTGGCGAAATATGGCGAGTTGACCGCGCTGAAGCGCATCGCCCGGGTTGAAGAACAGGCCAAGGCCGCGGCCTTCCTGCTGACCGATGACAGTTCCTACATCACCGGGCAAAGCCTGCGGGTCGATGGGGGTGTGACACGGCATATCTGACCCGTTGTGCCGAGGAGGGCGCAGCCGATCACTCCTCGGCCAGCATCCGGCGCAGATGGCCAGCCAGGACATCGACATTGCCGGGGTGCAGGATCGACAGGTGATCCCCCGGCAGATCATGGATTTCCAGCCCGCCCTGCGCGACCGATGCCCAGCCCAGACCGCTGGCAATCGCCTCGGGGCTGTCCCAATAGCTGGCATCGGCGCGGAAGACCGCCAGACGGCCCTCATAGGGCAGGGGCGCATAGCTTTCCACCGCGCGCACATTGGCCTGAACCACCGAAAAGCCGTTCACCTCTCCCGGAGCAAGCTGGCGCGCATCGCGCCGGTCGCGCCATTTCTGCAGCCGGTTTCCCCATATCTTGGCCAGATGGCCACGACCCTGCTGGCGCAACTGATCCAGATGTGCCCGCAGCTTGGCCATGCCGCCCAGTGCCGGGCGGCCATCCGGCCCCATGGCATCCAGAATGGCCAGCACCCGCACCTCGCGCCCCGCGCTGATCAGCAACTGCGCCAGTTCAAAGGCGAAATAGGCCGCCATCGACACGGCACCCAAGCCAATCGGCCCAGCGGGATGATGGGTCTGGATTTCCTCGAAATAGACCCGGGCGGTACGCTGCACGTCGATTTCCGCCAGATTGCGCGGCATCCCGATGGTCAACCCGAACACCGGATAATCGGGGCCTAGCGATGCCGCTAATGGGCGGAACAGCTCTTCATTGCGGCCCAACACATGCACGGCGAAGAAAGCGGGCTGTCTGCCCTCGGGCTGGATCGGCACCAGATATTTCGGCTGCAACCTGTCTTCACGCAGCAGGGCCGCAAGGGCGATGGCTGTGGGATGCAGGTGCAGGTCCATGGCCCGCAACCGGCGGCCTGACCGCGCCTCGAACAGGCTGACCACCCGAAGCGCCAGCAGTGAATCGCCACCCAGTTCGTGGAAATCGGCATCCGGCGCCACGATATCCAGTTTCAGCACCTCGGCCATGCAGCGGGCAATGACGGCGGCCAGAGGATCAAGCGCGGTGGCCGATCCGGTATCGGCAATCGTCACCCCACGCATCGGACGTGGCAGCGCAGCGGTGTCGATCTTGCCATTGGCGTTGACCGGCAACCGATCCACCGCAACCACCGACGGCACCATGTAAGAGGGCAGCTCCTGCCCCGCCGCGCGGCGCAGCCCGGCCAGATCAGCCTCGGCAGGGCCGCCTTCCACCATGACCCAGGCCAGAAGCCGGGCCTGCCCGCCAGTTTCGCCATCCAGCGCGACATGCACCTGCTGCACCCCCGGAAGCGCGCCGATCACCGTCTCGATCTGGTTCAGGTCGATGCGGTGGCCGCGCAGCTTTACTTCGCGATCCCGCCGCCCCAGAAAATCTAGGCACCCATCGGCACGCCAGCAGGCCCGGTCGCCCGTATCGTAGATGCGGCCTGCGCCGCCTGCGGGATCGGGATGAAAGCGCAGCGCGGTTTCCTCGGGGCGATGCAGATAGCCACCGGCCACGGCGGGGCCACCGACCCACAGCACACCCTCGGCACCACGCGGTGCCAGCGTTCCGTCGAATGCGCGCACCCATGCGGTGGCATGGCCCAAGGGGCGACCGATCGGCACGCTCTGCCCCGGATCATGCGCGGTCGCGCCTGCGGCGATCCGATGGGCGATGCAGGAAATGGTGGCCTCGGTCGGGCCATAGGCATTGATCCAGTCGCAGGCCAAACCCAGCCTCTGCCACTGCACAAGGGCGCGCGGATTGATCCGCTCCGACCCGGTGATCATCAGCCGCACCTCGGGGGGCAGCACCCTGTCATGCGCAGACAGATCATCGACCAGCACATGCCAGAACGAGGCCGGCAGGTTCAGAACCGTGGGTTTGAACCGGGCCAGATGATCCAGAAAGCCCGAAACCGACAGCGCCGAGGCCTCATCCCGAAACACCACCCGTCCCCCGATCAGCAGAGTGGGCAGGATTTCTTCCAGCGCGACATCAAAGGCCAGACCGGCAAATTGCAGCACAGCATCCTGCGCGGTCAGACCATAGGCCTGTATCACGGCATCGGCATGGGCCGACAGGGCACCGCACAGACCCATGACCCCCTTGGGCAGACCAGTGGATCCGGACGTGTGGATCACATAGGCCAGACGCCCGGCATCAGGGTCAGGACGCGGCGGCGGCAGGGCCGCACGGTCTGCCGGATCGGGGGCAAACTGCAGCGCCACACCGGGCAGCGGGCGGGCATTGGCCGATGTCATCGCGGCCTGCACCCCGGCCCGTTGCAGCAGGCCTGCGATCACCGCCTGGGGTTGGCCCGGATCAAGTGGCAGGAAGGCCGCACCCAGCTTCAGCACCGCCAGCAGCGCCGTCACATGGTCTGCCCCCCGGGGCAGCAGCACCGCCACCAGATCCCCCGGCCCAAGCCCCGCCGCCGCCAGTCGATGCGCCAGCGCATTGGCCATGGCATCCAGCACGGCATAGCTGACCGGCCCATGCGGGCAACCCGCCCCGTCCAGTGCGATGGCATCCGGTTGCGCCGCAGCCATCCGTTCAAACCGGGTTGCGATACAGGGAAGGCCCCCCTCGACTGCGTGATCCGGTTGCGCAAGAGCCTGCAGCTCTGCCGCCTCGGCGGGGGCCAGCATGTCAAGGCTGGCCGTTCCGGCATCCAGATCGGCCGTAGCCAGCCCTTCCAGCAGGCGCATGACGTGATCCAGCAGCCGCGCAGCACGGGCCGGGTCAAGCCGGGCAGGATCGAATTCCAGTTCCACCAGCATCTCGGGGTCGTCATAGACCGCAAGCATCAGCAGCGCCGCGCCTTCCTCGTGCAGGGTCACCTCGCGCTCTTGCCAGGCCGGATCGGCCTTGGTCAGGGCTGCCGCCAAAGTGGCGGGCGAAAAGACAAGGATACTGTCATATCTGCCGCCCGAAGCCTGCCGCAGGTCATCTGCCGGGCCCCGCCCCTGACGGCGCAGCGCACGGGTCTGCTGGCGCAATCCGGTCAGAAGATCGCGCAGGGTGCCCCCCCCGGTCAGCCCGACCTGAAACGGCACCGTGGTGATAAGACAGCCCACTGTCCGGTCACTGTCGGCGCGATGGTTCCGCAGACTGTCCACCAGACCGTACAGAGCGCCGTTTTCACCGGTCCAGCGCGCAAGAACCAGCCCCCAGGCCAGTTGCACCATGTTCAGCGATGTGACCCCGGCGGCATGCGCTGTTTCCTTGATCCGCCCCGAAACCTCGACCGCCAATCTGCGGGACAGATGGGTCATCCGCCCTGGCTCCGCATCGGGATGGGTGGCGATGCTGCCGCAATCTGGCGCATCGGCCAGCATCTGCTGCATGGCGTGTTCCGGTTCTGCCGGAGCATCAGACGCGCCGTGATCCATCGCAGCCGTGGCCTGCGGTCTGATCTGACCGGCGGCGGAAACCGGCGCACGGCCCGCCAGATCATCGAACAGGTCATGCAGGGCGATCTGCAGGCCCGGACCATCGATCAATGCGTGGTGAATGGTCCAGACAAGGGTGATACGCCCCTCGGCCTGCCGGATCAGCGCAACCCGCCACCCCGGGCTTTGCAACGGATCGGCACCCCGATCGCGGTCTGTGCGAAGATGCGCCGCCATGCTGGCCTGAACCTGGTCGGATGACAGGCCGGTCCAATCCAGCACATCAAAGCCGAAGGCGGGTTCTGCCAGCACCTCTTGCATCAGCGTGCCGTCAGCCCCGGTCACAAAGCGGCTGCGCAACGCCTCATGCCGGAGGGAAAGTGCGGCCCAGGCATTGCGGATACGATCCGCATCCACGCCCGGATCGGGCCGAAAAGTTACGACAACCTGTTCGACATTGGCCCACGGGCGCCCGGACAGGCTGCTTTCATACAGCAGTCCCGCCTGCATTGCCGTTGCTGCAAACCGATTGCGTCCCAAGCCGCCCTCTGCCTCCTTCGTCCCGCCCACAACAGGGGCTCCAACGCCTGACTGACAACCGAAACCGGCCATACTGTGGCAAAGACTTGACCATAATGTCCCGCATAATGCGCAATCTTCGGCGTGCAACCCTGCCCAAAAGTATTAATCTTGCGCCAACACCCGCTCTATGGTTGTATTTTCAAATTTAAATGTACCTTTGGTACATTGTTTCTTACTGTGAAGGCGGGAATCGGACGATGGGGATAAGCTTGCAGCGAGCGACAATTCCGCAAGATGGCGGCATTGCACTTTCGACAGAAGCGGCGATGCTGCGTACCCTGAATTCCTTCGCCGTGGATCTGATCCAGATCCGCAGCGAAGACGATTTGTTCTGGCATGTCGCGCAGAATGTGGTCGGTCGGCTGAACTTTGTCGATTGTGTCATCTATCAGGTGGATCAGACCCAGACGTGCCTTCGGCAGGTGGCCGCGTGGGGCGACAAGAATCCCTTTGGCCGCAGCATCATCAATCCGCTGATCATCCCCTTCGGCAAGGGCATCACCGGGCGGGTGGCCCAAAGCGGCAAGCCGGTCATCGTTGATGATCTGTTGCGCAGCCAGAATTACATCCCCGATACCCAGCCGGCCCGGTCGGAAATCTGTGTGCCGCTGTTGTCGCGCGGGCGGGTTGTGGGTGTGATCGACAGTGAACATCCCGATCCCGGCGCTTTTGGCGAGGCGGAACTGGGCCTTCTGACCACCGTCGCCGCCATGACCAGCGCCAAGCTTGATCTGCTGGGCGAAGCCCGGCGCTCGGCAGAACGGTATCGCGATCTGGTCGCGTCACATGCGCAGCTGACCGAAGAAATCGCCATGCGCAAGGCGCTGGAGGCCCGGCTGTTCGAAGCACGGCGGATGGAATCCATCGGCAAGCTGACCGGGCGGCTCGCCCATGAATTCAACAATCTTCTGACGGTCATCCTTGGCAATCTGGATTTTCTGGAATTCGACCGCACCGGCCCCAATGCGGACCGGTCACTGTACGATGCCCGGACGGCGGCGGAACGTGGTGCGCGACTGATGCGCGACATGCTGGCCTTTGCCCAGAAATCCCGGCTGAACCCCATCCGGCTTGATCTGAACGCCGAGGTGGCCGCCTTTCAGGCCGGGCAACCGCACTCGGTGGCGCAGCGGTTGGATCTGTCTCTGGCGCAGGGCCTTTGGCCAATTGCCGCCGATGCCGCAGCCATCGAAAGTGTGCTGCTCAATCTGGTGGAAAACGCGCTGGATGCAATGCCCGAGGGCGGTCAGGTCCGGATTACGACCGAAAACCTGCTGCACAACATGGCCGATTCCATGGGTCAGGGCATGGATATCTTGCCGGGGCGGCATGTGCGGCTGACCCTGTCTGACAGCGGGGTCGGCATCCCTGCCGATCGCCTGGGCCAGATCTTCGACCCCTTCTTCACCTCGAAACCGGTGGGTGCAGGCACCGGTCTGGGCTTGTCGATCGTCCGGGGCTTTACCCAGCAATTGGGGGGGACGGTCACCGTGATGTCCGAACCGGGCAAGGGCACCAGCTTCCAGCTTACCTTCCCGGCCATTTCCTGACATCTGCAGAACTTTATTAACCATGTTCTCGATAGGTTGGAGCCCGTCCCGAAGGAGGATTCCATGACCATCACGCTCCGCTGCCACGAAGCGACCCTGCCCACCTTGCCATTGATCGATGTCAGTGGTCTGTTCGGGGGAAACCCCACCATCCAGCGCCAGATCGCCGAAGAAATCGGCAATGCGGCACGGGTATACGGATTTTTCCGCATCCATCGCCACGGCATCGACCCGACAATGATCGAGGCGACCTATCAGATGGCCGCCCGGTTCTTCGCACAGCCCGAGGCGCGGAAGCTTGCCTATTACATCGGCAACAGCCCCAATCATCGCGGCTATGTCCCGTTCAGCGAAAAGGGCGACTACGCCGACGAGGTGCATCGCAATTACGAAGCCTTCGACATGGGGCTGGATCTGCCCGCCGATGACCCGGATTTCCTTGCCGGCAATCTGGTTCTGGGTCCGAATGTCTGGCCCGATCTGGACGGGTTTCGCAGCACGGTGTCGCGCTATCATGCCGCGGTGGCGGAGCTTGGCCGCCGCATCTGCGGCGCGTTGGAACTGTATCTTGGCCTGCCAGTCGGGGCGATCACCAGCCAGATGACCAAACCCATCTCGCAACTGCGTCTGCTGCATTACCTGCGGGCCGCAGGCACGACCGACCACAAATCGGTGAACATGGGTGCGCATACCGATTACGAATGTCTGACCCTGCTGCATACCCGCAACGAAGGGCTGCAGGTGCTGACACAGGATGATCAGTGGATCGATGTGCCGGTCGATCATGCGGTCTTTGTGGTGAATATCGGCGACATGCTGGAGGCCTGGACCAATGGCATCCTGCGATCCACCCCGCATCGGGTGACAAATCGCAGCCCCGAACGGTTTTCGATGCCTTATTTCGTGGCGGCCAACCACGATACGCTGATCCGGCCCTTTCCGCAGCTGGTGCCGCCGGGCACCGCGCCGCGTTATGAACCCTTTCAGGCCGGTGCCCATCTGGAACGGATGCTTTTGCGCGATTTCCCCTATCTGCGGGCCCGCCGTGCGGCCCAGATCGCGGACAAATCTGCCCCGGTTCACAACCCGTTTGAAGGCCGTATCAGAAGGAATACCCCCTAAGTGTTTCCAAGTTTGCAGACCGTGATTGCCGTATCCCTTGCGGGCTTTGCCCTGAGTGCGACACCCGGACCTTCCATGCTTTACGTCTTGTCCCGCACCGTTGGCCAGGGGCGTTGGGCGGGCTATGCTTCGGCACTTGGCCTGTGCTTTGGCGGCGCGCTGCTGGCCATCGCCACGGCACTTGGGCTGGCCACCCTGTTTGCCCATGTCACCTGGCTGGTGCCCACGCTGCGCTATCTGGGATCGGCCTATCTGATCTGGCTGGGCATCGGCATGATCCGCGAGGCGCGGGAACAGGCCGCAACCGAATTGAAGGCCAGCAGCGTGGGCCACAGCCCGATGCAGACGATCTTCTGGCAAGGCACGCTTGTGGAACTGCTGAACCCCAAGACGGTGCTGTTCTTCGCCCTGTTCCTGCCGCCCTTCGTGGCCAACGAGGCGGCGGCGGGCATGGATGTCACGCTGAACCTGCTGCTGCTGGGGATTCTGGTGCCGCTGACGGCGGTGCCGGCTGATCTGATCGTTGCGACGGTCGGCGGTGCCATGGCACAGACGCTGAATGACAACCGGCGCGCACGCGAAATCCTTGGCTGGGTGGGCGGCAGCATATTGATCCTGATCGCCCTGCGGCTGTTGTGGTCAACACTCTGATCGCGGGCGCCTGGCGTTCACAGGACGGTGCGGATCTGGCCCAGCCAGGTCAGCACCGCCTGCACTGCCGCAGGTTCATCCAGAAACGGGATATGGCCCCGCCCGGCAATCTCGGCATGGATCATGTCGGGCCGTCTGCGCCGCATCTCGGCTGCGGTTTCGGGGGCCAGCACATCCGAGGCAGCCCCGCGGATCACCGCCAGCGGCAGGCCTGCGCAGGCATCGAACAGCGGCCAGAGATCGGGAAAGGGGGCGGCCATTGCGGCCTCGAACGACTGGCGCAGCGCAGGGTCATAGGTCAGCCCGACATGCCCGTCGCATTGAACGTAATGGCGCACGACTTCTTCCTGCCACCGCAGGGCGGGCACATCCTCAAATCCCGGCTGGGCGGTGGCCATCCGGTCGGCCACTTCGGCCAATGTCGGCACCGCTGGTTCGATCCCGATCCAAGTGCCAATGCGCAACAGCCCGTCCCGCTCGACCACCGGCCCGACATCGTTCAGGCACAGGCCCAGCAGCCGGTCATGTGCGGTGGCAGCCAGAACCAACCCGATCAACCCACCGCGCGATGATCCGATCACCGCCGCGCGATCCAGCCCAAGATGATCCAGCAGGGCCAGCGCATCACGCGCCTCTTGCGCCACGGTATAGGTGGCGGGATCAGCCCAGGCCGACCCGCCGCGCCCGCGGCTGTCCAGCCGGATCAGGCGGATATCGCCGGGCAAATGGCGGGAAAGATAATCGAAATCGCGTCCGTCCCGGGTCAGCCCCGCAAGGGCCAGCAGCGGCAGCCCGGCACCGTCATCGCGATAGGCCAGTGTCGTGCCATCTTCCGCCGCAAAGACCTGCATCCATCCCCCCGCCGATCAGGCCGGATGATAATCGGCAAAGCCCTTGCCGGTCTTGCGCCCCAGATAGCCCGCCGCCACCATCTGCTTGAGCAGGGGTGATGGCCGGTATTTCGGATCGTCAAAGCCCTGATACAGGGTTTCCATGATGTTCAGCACCACATCCAGCCCGATCAGATCGCCCAAGGCCAGCGGCCCCATCGGGTGATTGGCGCCCAGCTTCATCATGCTGTCGATATCTTCCGCCGTCGCCAGACCTTCATGCACGCAGTTGATCGCCTCGTTGATCTGCGGGGCCAGCAGCCGGTTGACGATGAAACCATAGCTGTCCTTGCTGACGCGCGGGGTCTTGCCGATGGCGCGGGTCAGCGCGGTGACGGCCTCGGCCACGATATCGGTGGTCTGCAGGGCGCGGATGATTTCCACCAGTTGCATGACTGGCACCGGGTTGAAGAAATGCATTCCGATCACCCGGCCCGGATGGGCCGAAGCCGCCGCCAGTTCGGTCAGCGAGATGGACGATGTGTTGGAGGCGAAGATCGCATCATGGCGGCAGATGCCATCCAGCCGCTGCAGCAGGGCGGTCTTGACTTCCAGCTTTTCCACCACCGCCTCGATGACGATATCACAGGGCTCCAGCCGTTCCAGATGGGTGGTGGTGGCGATGCGGCCCTGAACCTGAATGGCATCCCCATCCGAAATCAGCCCCTTGCGCGCCTGCCGGGCCAGACTGGCCGCGATGGCCGCCTGACCCCGTTCCAGCGACCGGTCCGACAGGTCTTGCATCACCACGGAAAAGCCCGCAGCGGCGCAGATCTGGGCAATGCCGCTGCCCATGGTTCCGGCGCCGATGACGCCGATCTGCTGAATGTCCTGCATGATGGTCTCCTTCACGGCAAGAACCGGCCTGCCACCGGCAGGCGGGTGGGGATGTGGCGCTTCAGGCCAGCAGCATTTCAGGAATGGTGTCGGGCAGGATCAGCGCGGCTTCGGTCGCGGCGCGGATCTCTTCGACCGAGACACCCGGCGCGCGTTCGCGCAGGATCAGCCCCGATCCTGTCGGTTCGATCACCGCCAGATCGGTGACCACCAGATCGACACGGCGCAGCGCGGTCAGCGGCAGGGTGCAGCGCGGCACGATCTTCGATTGGCCCTTGGCCGCGTGTTGCATGGCCACGACCACGCGCGCAGCCCCGGTCACCAGATCCATGGCACCGCCCATGCCCGGCACCATCTTGCCCGGCACTTTCCAGTTGGCCAGATGCCCGGCCTCATCCACCTGCAGCCCACCCAGAACCGTCATGTCCAGATGGCCGCCCCGGATCAGGCCAAAGCTCATGGCGCTGTCGATGCTGGCCGCCCCCGGCACGGCGGTGACAAAGCCGCCGCCCGCATCGGTCAGGTGGGCGTCTTCCATCCCTTCGGGGGGCCGCGCACCCAGCCCGATCACGCCATTTTCGGCCTGGAAGAACACCCCCAGATCGGCGGGCACGAAATTCGCCACCATCGAGGGCAGCCCGATCCCCAGATTGACCAGCGATCCGGGGCGGATTTCCCGGGCGACACGGCGGGCGATGAGTTCCTTGGCATCCATGTGCTGCACTCCTTACGCCGCGCGGATCAACAGATGATCGACCAGAACGCCCGGCGTCCTGACGGCATCGGGCGGGATCACCCCCACCGGCACAATGCTTTCGGCCTCGGCAATGACGGTGCGGCCCGCCAGCGCGATGATCGGGTTGAAGTTCTGCGCCGTCAGCAGATAGCGCAGATTGCCGACATAATCGGCCTGCCACGCCCCGATCAGTGCGAAATCCGCCTTCAGCGGGGTTTCCAGCAGAAAGCGGTTCCCTTCGACCGTGACGATCTGCTTGCCCTCTTCCACCTCGGTGGCAAGCCCGGTCGGGGTCAGCACCCCGCCCAGCCCCATGCCCCCGGCGCGGATGCGTTCGATCAGGGTGCCCTGCGGCATCAGTTCGCACTGCAGATCGCCTGAAATCATCCGGGCCTGGGTTTCGGGGTTCAGCCCGATATGGCTGACAATGGCGCGACGCACGAGTCCGGCCGAGATCAGCTTGCCGATGCCCTTGCCCGGCATGGCCGTATCATTTGCGATCACCGTCAGCCCGCCCACGCCCCGCGCGACGATGGCGTCGATCATCCGTTCCGGCGTGCCCACCGCCATGAAACCGCCGATCATCAGGCTTGCGCCTTCGGGGATCATTTCGGCTGCCACTTCGGGTTTCAATGCGCCTTTCATGCCGCCCCCTCTGCGCCCGAGGCCCTGCGGGCCGCGCGGGCGATCACCAGTTCTTCATTGGTTGGAATGACCATCACGGTCGTCCGCGCCAGATCGGTGGAAATGATCCGGTCATTCTGCGCATTGCGCGCGTGGTCGATCTCGATCCCCATCCAGCCCAGCCGTTCGCAGATGCGGGCACGGATCAGGCGCGAGTTTTCGCCAATGCCGCCGCAAAAGACCAGCGCATCAATCCCGCCAAGGGCGGCGGCCATGGCCCCTACTTCGCGCTGGCAGCGGAAGGTAAAGTAGTCAATGGCCTGCATCGCCTCGGGCGTGCCCGCCGCTTCCAGCGTCCGCATGTCGTTTGACAGGCCCGAAAGGCCCAGCAGGCCGGACTGACGGTACAGCAGATCGGTGATCTGGGCCGCGTTCATGCCCCGCTGATCCATCAGATACAGCAGCACCCCCGGATCAAGCTGGCCGCAGCGGGTGCCCATCGGCAAACCATCCAGCGCCGAAAACCCCATGGTCGAAGACACCGAACGGCCATGCGTCATCCCGCACATGCTTGCGCCATTGCCCAGATGGGCCACGACCACCCGGCCCTCGGCCAGATGCGGGGCACTGCGGGCCAGTTCACCGGCGATATAATCGTAAGACAGGCCGTGAAAGCCGTAGCGCCGCACCCCTTCGTCATAAAAGGCGCGGGGCAGTGCGAAAGTATCATTCACGAAAGGATGGCTGCGATGAAAGGCCGTGTCGAAACAGGCCACCTGCGGCACACCCGGAAAGGCCTCCATCGCGGCGCGGATACCCGCCAGATTATGCGGTTGGTGCAGCGGCGCAAAGGGCGACAGTTGCGCCAGTTCGGCCAGCAATGGCCCGGTCACCATCTCGGGGGTCATGCGGTCGGCCCCGCCATGCACCACGCGATGCCCGATGGCCGCCAGATCCAGATCGGGCCAGCGGGCGCGGAAGGCCGCGATGACGGCGGCAATGGCCCCGGCATGGCTGGTCAGATCACCGGCGCTGGCGATCGGTGCGCCGGTTGCATCCTTCAGCGTCAGCACGCCATCGGGCCCGATCCGATCAGCCAGCCCGGTGGCCAGCGGATCATCCCCGGTTTCGGGAAACAGCGCCACCTTCAGCGAGGACGACCCGGCATTCAGCGTCAGGACAGCGCGGGTCATCTTGCCCCCGCAAAGTGATGAATGGCCGCCACGGCGCAGGAGGCAAGCCGCGACATCGGGCTGTCCGACCGGCTGTTGAGGATGACCGGAACCTTGGCCCCCAGCACCAGCCCGGCCCCTTCGGCATGGCTGATGAAGGCCAGTTGCTTGGCCAGCATGTTGCCCGCATCCAGCCCCGGCACCACAAGGATATTGGCGCGTCCGGCCACGGCCCCCTTCAGCCCCTTGGTCCGGGCGGCGCCCATATCCACCGCATTGTCCATGGCCAGCGGGCCTTCGACCTGCCCACCCCGGATCTGGCCCCGGTCGGCCATCTTGGACAGCAGCGCCGCATCGATCGAGGACTGGATCGCGGGGTTCACCGTTTCCACCGCCGACAGCACACCCACCCGCGGGTCCATGCCCAGCGACAGCGCAAGGTCGATGGCGTTCTGGCAGATATCCACCTTCGTCGCCAGATCGGGCGCGATGTTGATGGCTGCATCGGTGACGAACAGCGGTTCAGGCTGGCCCGGCACATCCATCACGAACACATGGGTGAAACGCCGCCCGACCCGCAGGCCCATGGTCTTGTCCAGCATCGGCTTGAGCAGGTCATCGGTATGAAGATGCCCCTTCATCACCGCCGCTGCCCGGCCTTCATGCACCAGCGCGCAGGCCCGTTCGGCCGCTGCCAGATCGCCTGCCACGTCGATCACCTCGATCCCGGTCAGATCGGCTCCGATATCGGCAGCCGCCATGCGGATCGCCGCTTCGGACCCGATCAGGATCGGCGCGATGATGCTTTCCCGGGCGGCCAGCAGTGCCCCGCCCAGCGAATTGGCCTCGTCCGGGCAGACCACCGCTGTGGGCAGCGCGGCCAGAGGGCGGGCACGCTCCAGCAGCGCCTCGAAGTGACGATGCCGCTGCACCACCAGCCCGGGCACATCGACGCCGTCACGGTCGAACTTCTCGACCGGGGCGATCACATCGGCCTCGCCGGTCAGGATCAACCGGCCATCGGCATGCAGCACCTGGGTGGACAGCCGCACCAGCCCATCCGATTTGCCGGTCACCTCGGCGCGCACCACCACTTCGTCACCGGCAAAGGCGCGGGCGTGGAAATCAAGGCTCTGGCGGCGATAGAGCGTACCCGGACCCGGCAATTGGGTGCCCAGCACCGCCGAGATCAGCGAGGCCACGAACATGCCCGGCGCGATGCGTTCCACCGTGCCGTCGCCATCCAGATCGCTGTCTTCCAGATGCATCGGATTGGTATTGCCCGATGCGGCGGCAAAGACGAACAGATCATCCGCTGTGATCAGCCGCCGCAATTCGGCATGATCCCCCGGCTGCAATTCGTCATAGGTCCGGTTCACAAGACGCATGGTCATCAGCTTTCTGCCGTGGTCGCATCGCTGCCGTTCTGCGTGCGGCGGCGGCGCGACGAAGTTTGCGGCGCGGGGGGCGTTTGCGGTGCCATTTCGGTGACCTGTTCACCGGTCGGCGCATTGGCCGCATCCGCATCAATCGCCACCACAGGATCGGTTGGCGCAACCACACCCTCCGGGTGACCATCCCCTGCATCCGCATCCAGCGGATCATCGACCACATCGCCCGTCAAGGGTGCCAGACCCAGAACCTCGCGGAACCGCTGCAGAAGCGACAGCGTGCGTGGCGACATTTCCTCGATCACGCCGGGGATATACTGCACCACCTTCAGGGCCAGTTCGCGGTCTTCCGCCTCGCGCAGCAGCAGCGGCAAGGTGGCAATGGCACGTTCGGGTTCAAAGGTTGCGATCAGAGTCTGCTGATGGATCATCATTGCGCGGCGTTCCGCACCCAGGCTGCGGAAGGGTTCATCCTGCGTCAGCACTCGGGCCGAACGCTCCAGCCGGTCGCGCCGCACGGTGCCGCGGTTTTCGGCCAGCAGCACCAGCATACGGATCACTGCCTCGGGGAACCCGCCCTGTTCCATATGCATCAGCGCATTGGCCACTTCGGGCAGGCCGCGCAGTTCGGATTGCGATTTCAACGTGCGCCGGGTTTCATGCGTGCGGCCAAAGGCACGGGCCCAGGGGCTGCCCCAGACCGAATGGAACAACAGTTCATACCCCATGTCGCGGCTGTCACGCAGCGCATCGACCATGGTTTCGGCGCTTTGGACCCAGAAGGCCTCCATCGCCAGAAACGGGTTGGTGGCTGCCGCCTTGCGACGGTCGGCCTTCACCTTTTCGGCCATCGCCTCCACCTGCTTCATCGCCGGATTGCGGCTGGAGGCCATGGCCCGGGTCAGCCGCTGCGGATGCAGCGCACGGCTCATTTCCGCACCGGATTCGGTCACAAGCGCACGCACGGCCGGGCGGATCACCGTATCGTAAAGCTGGGCCTGCACCTCGGCGGCACGGGCCACGGCGGCGAAGGGGCGTTCATCGGCCACCGTGTCATCCAGCGCGCGGATATCATCCAGCGTGCGTTCGACAAAGCCCACGGTGAAATGCTTCTGCCCGTCCCGTTCCGTCACATCCTCGATGCGCATTTCATACAGGCCGGGGGCCAGCGCCTCGATGGTTTTCAGGGTCGAGGCGACTTCGGAATGTTCCTTCCGGGCAATCTGCGACGAGACGAAGATGCCCAGATGGCCGACCTGTTCATGCACCATATAGACGATGCGCTGGCCGCGGATGCGGATTTCATTCACATCGGCATAGGTTTCGGCGACCCAGTTCAGCGCCTGTTGTGGCGGGGTGATGTTGTCGCCATGGCTGGCAAAGACGATGATCGGCGCGCGGATCGCCTTCAAGTCCACCGGGCGGCCGGGTTCGATCCGGGCCTCGTTCTTCACCAGACGGTTGCCGACGAACAGCTGTTCCACGATCCACTTGATCTCGGCTTCGGTCATCAGGAAGAAGCCGCCCCACCATTTCTCGAATTCGAGGAAGGCCTCGTCGCCCTTGTCGATGTCGCGGAACAGATCGGTATATTTGCGCAGCAGGGTGCGGGCGGGATTCAGCAGCTCGAAATTCTGCACCAGATGCGCGCCATCAAAAATGCCGCCGCCAAGGTCTGACAGGAACATCGGAATCCAGGTGCCGCCCAGAACCCCGGCATTGTAGCGCATCGGGTTTTCGCCCACCTTGCCCGCCCAGGGCGCCACGGGGGCCCCGTTGATGACGATGGGCCCGGTCAGATCGGGATTGGTCGCGGCCAGCAAAAGCGTGGCCCAGCCGCCCTGACAATTGCCGGTGATCACGGGTTTGGACGCATCGGGATGGCGGCGCATCACCTCGCGCACGAATTCCGCCTCGGCTCGGGTGACGAAAGACAGGAACTGCCCCGGTTCGGGCATCCGCTTGAAGGCCACGAAATAGACCGGATGGCCCTCGCGCAGCGCCACACCGACCTGACTGTCAGCCTTGAAGCCGCCGATGCCCGGCCCGTGCCCGGCGCGCGGGTCGATGATGATATAGGGGCGGCGGCTGTCATTCACCGTAACACCTTCGGGCGGGATGATCTTCAGCAGCATGTAATTGGCGGGATAAAGCAGATCCGCCCCATCCATGATGATCTCGTAATCATAGATCAGCACGGGCGGGCAGCCTGCCTCTTCATGGTCCAGAAAGATGTCGCCGCGCTTGCGCAGCGTGTCCAGCGTCAGGATCATCCGGTCCCAGGCATCACGCAGATATTCTGCCTGATCGGCCTGCAGCCGCCCTTCGGCCTGCGACTGCCGCAAATCGTCCATCAGACGCCGTGCCTGGTCCAGCGCCGCTTCGGCGCGGGCCGACTGGCTTTCGCTGATGCGCGCGGCATGGCGCTGCGCGGCGGTGATCAGGATGTTGAACGTCGCGCTGCCCGCGTCGATCTCTTCCTCGGCCACGGTCATCGCCCGGCGCGCCACGGCCAGAAGATCGGTTTCGGGGCGCGGCACCTGCGGCTGGCGGGCAGGATCGAACAGGTCGAAGACATTGGCCATGGGAACCCCCGTCAGGCTGTGATCGAAAAACCGCCGTCGATGTCATGGACACCGCCGGTCAGGTTGCGGGCGGCAGCTGAGGCCAGGAAGGCGGCCATCGCCCCCACATCCTCGATGCTGGCCAACTGGTGGGTCGGCGCCCGTTCCGAGGCCGCCTCCAGCAACTCGTCAAAGTGATCAATGCCGCTGGCGGCACGGGTCTTCAGCGGCCCGGGCGACAGGGCATGCACACGGATGCCCTTTTCCCCCAGCTCTGCGGCGGCATAGCGGACTGCACTTTCCAGCGCAGCCTTCACCGGGCCCATCATGTTGTAATGCCGCACAACGCGCGACGAACCGAAGAAGCTGACCGCCATGCAGCAGCCCCCCTCGTCCATCAGCGGTTCGGCCAGACGGATCATGCGCAGGAAGGAATGGACCGAAATGTCCATCGACAGCGCAAAGCCATCGGGCGAGCAATCCACCACCCGGCCATGCAGATCGGCCTTCGGCGCAAAGGCGATGGAATGCACCAGCGTATCCAGCCGGCCCCACCGCGCCGCGATTTCGGAAAACACCTTTTCCAGCTGGCCGGGCTGGCTCACATCCAGCGGCAGCATGATTTCGGCGCCAAGCCGTTCCGCCAGCGGGCGGACATGGGGTTCGGCCTTGTCATTCAACCATGTGACCGCAAGTTCAGCTCCCTGCGCCTTCAGGGCCTGCGCGCAGCCCCAGGCGATGGAATGTTCATTTGCGATCCCGACGATCAGCGCCTTTTGTCCCTGCAAGGAAAACACGGTTCATCCCCATCATCGATTCCCGCACACCCTGCGCCGGATTCATTTCAGCCGCTTGGCAGTCGCATGACAGTTTTACGGCCCACCCGCGGTCGAACGTCGCGGAATGGCATTGACGGTTATGGGCGAAGGCGGCCATCCTGCCGCCCATGGCCCCTGTTCTTTTGCCCAATGCCCAGGCCCGTGCGATCTTTCTGGATCGTCATGCGCTGGCCGAACCGCCAACCGGCCCGGCCAGCGGCCCGGCCCTTGCCGCGTTGATCGACCGGATCGGCTTTGTCCAGGTGGACAGCATCAACACGGTCGCCCGCGCCCATCACATGATCCTGCTGGCGCGGCGGCAAAGCTATCAGCCACAGGCGCTTGATCGCCTGCTGGCCGGGCGGGCGCTGTGGGAACACTGGACGCATGACGCCTCGATCCTGCCGATGGCGCTGTTTCCGCATTGGCGGCACCGCTTTGCGCGGGATCGGGCGCGGCTGGTGCAGCGTTGGACCGGCTGGCAGCCCGACGGGTTTCACCACAAGTTCGACGCGGTGCTGCAACGCATCGCCGATCATGGCCCAGTCACCTCGGCCGAGGTGGGCGAAGATGAGGCGCGGTCGTCAGGCGGCTGGTGGGATTGGCACCCGTCAAAGGCCGCACTGGAGTTTCTGTGGCGCGCGGGCGATCTGTCGATCACCCGGCGCGAAGGTTTCCGCAAGGTCTATGACCTGACCGAAAGGGTGATCCCCGAAACGCTGCGCGCCGCCGCGCCCGAGGAAGAGGAAAGCTGCGATGCCCTGTGCAGCGCCGCACTGGACCGGCTGGGCTTTGCCACATCGGGCGAAATTGCCGCCTACTGGGCGGGCGTCACCCCCGACGAGGCGCGCGACTGGGTCAACGCCGGTCTGCAGACCGGCCAATTGATCGAGGTGATGGTGCAGGGTGCCGATGGCAGCCTGCGCAAGCATGTCTGCCGCCCCGACACGCCGGATCAGCAGCCACAGGTCTGCCCGCGCCTGCGCATCCTGTCCCCTTTCGATCCAGCCTTGCGCGACCGCAAACGGGCCGAACGTCTGTTCGGTTTTCATTACCGGATCGAGGTGTTCGTGCCCGAAGCGCAGCGGCGCTATGGCTATTACGTCTTTCCGGTGCTGGAGGGCGACCGCATCATCGGCCGGATCGACACCAAGACGCATCGCGATGAAGATGTGCTGCGCATCCGCGGCTTCTGGCCCGAGCCTGGCCAGCGCCTGACCAAGGCGCGGATGGCAAAGCTGGATGCGGAACTGGCGCGCATGGCGCGCTTTGCCGGTGTGGCGCGGCTGGACTTTCTGCCCGGCTGGCAGCGCGACACCCTGGCCTGATCAGGCGCAGGGGTCGCCAAAGGCATCAATCGCCGCCACGGCCTCTTCCGCCGTTTCGACATATTGGAACAGTGTCAGGTCTTCGGGGCTGATGGTGCCCGCATCGGCCAGCGCCTGCCAGTTGATGACCCCATCCCAGAAGGCCCGCCCGAACAGAAGGAACGGGATGCGCTTCATCCGCCGGGTCTGGATCAGGGTCAGCGTTTCGAACATTTCATCCAGCGTGCCAAAGCCGCCGGGAAAGATGCAGACCGCCCGCGCCCGCATCAGGAAATGCATCTTGCGCAGCGCGAAATAGTGAAAATTGAACGAAAGGTCCGGCGTCACATAGGCATTCGGTGCCTGTTCATGCGGCAGCACGATGTTCAGCCCGATGGATTGGCCACCCGCCTCATGGGCGCCGCGATTGCCTGCCTCCATCACCCCCGGGCCGCCGCCGGTCACGATGACATTCTCGCGGCCATAGGTTTCCATGCTGCGTTCGGTCATCAGCCGGGCAAAGCGCCGCGCCTCATCGTAGAAATGCGCCAGACCGGCCAGGGCCGGGGTCCGGGCCTTGTCGGCCTCTTCCGGGCGGGGGATGCGCGCGCCGCCGAACAGCACGACGGTGGACTGGATGCCGCGCTCGTCCAGGATCATCTGCGGTTTCAGCAGTTCCAGCTGCAGCCGCACCGGGCGCAGTTCCTCCCGCATCAGGAAATCGGGATCGGCAAAGGCCAGCCGATAGGCCGGCGCCCGCGTCTGCGGCGTGTCGGGAATGCGGTGCGTGGCCTCCAGATCCTGCGAACTGTCGCGGAACGGGTGGCTGCGGGTATCGTCGGTCATCGGCGTGGTCCTGTTCTGCCGGGCCTCAGCCCAGCAGGAAGTCAGACATGAGGATATCCTCGGGCGCAACCCCCTTGAACAGGATACGGAAGGCCGGATCGCCACCGGGCCTGTCGATCAGCACCAGACTGTCCGCCCCGCCATTGCGGGAATGGATGTCGATATCGGGCAGGCGCGATGGCGTGATGTTGTAATGCAGCACGATACGGTCGAGCCCGACCTCGAAATCCGTCAGCACCACAGCCGTCTTGCCCGGATCGGCACCGCGATGGAAATGGAACTCGTCGGCCTCGTATTGGCCGCCGGTCACGCGCGCGCCACCCGCATCGAACAGACGCAGGGTATCCTGCCCGTAACCTCCGACCAGCCGGTCACCCGCGCCACCCGTCAGGGTATCGAAACCGTCGCCGCCTTGCAGGACATCCCGCCCCGTCCCCCCCGACATCACGTCATTACCAGTACCACCCGTCAGCGTGTCATCGCCTGCGCCACCGGCAAGCGTGTCGTAGGCACTGCCCCCTGTCAGCCGGTCATTTCCGGCATCCCCCGACAGCCGCACTTCGCGGTTTGAACCGGTCAGGGTGTCATTGCCAGAACCGCCCCGGGCCAGTTCGGGTTCATCTTCGAAACCGGGCCAATCCTGATCGCCCCCCAGATCAAGCCGGTCATTCCCGGCACCGCCCAAGAGGGTATCGATGCCATGCCCGCCACGCAGCACATCATCGCCCTTGCCGCCCGACAGTCGATCATCATATTCGCGGCCAAACAGGGTATCGGCGCCGCCAGCACCTTCAATCCGGCTGCTGCGGTCAATCCCCATCAGGGTTTCGCCACGCGCGCTGCCGGTCAGGGTAAAGGCGG
The DNA here is from genome assembly GCF_036964905.1 of Gemmobacter denitrificans. Classification (NCBI taxonomy): domain Bacteria; kingdom Pseudomonadati; phylum Pseudomonadota; class Alphaproteobacteria; order Rhodobacterales; family Paracoccaceae; genus Gemmobacter; species Gemmobacter denitrificans. The sequence continues at coordinate 74,899 of NZ_JBALHR010000009.1, read as the reverse complement.
TTTCGCTGATCCGCATCTTCCAGCCGGTGGTGTCAACCGGGCCACCATAAAGCGTGGTCAGCGCCGCCACATCCAGCGGACCGAACTTCCGCACGATGTTTGTCCATTCATAAGACATCACGGTCTGTTCCGGCCGATCAACATCAGAGGCCAGCCGGATATCGCCTTCATGCGGGTGCTTCAGGCCAAGCGCATGGCCCAATTCGTGCAGCAATATCTGAAAGCTGGCACTGCCCGGCGCGAAACTGTCATTGGCATCGATGGTCAGCCTGCCTTGTCCGGTGGTCCATTCGCTGCTCCAGGCATAATTGGCCCAACCGCCCCAGGAACTGCCCAGCGTGCCATAGACATTGACCATGGCCGTGCCGGTGGTTTCGACAAAGACCACGCCTGCCATCTTTGACGCCTCGGCCAGCACCAGACGGAAATTCTCGCGCTGTGCTGTGGAAAAGCTGAAGGTGCTGTCCACGCCATAGGGATCGTCGGCCGGGTCTGGCAGAGTATCGCCTTCGGCAAAGCTGTAGCTGACGATCACCGGCTGCGCGCCCTGATCCGCAAACGCGGCCCAGCTGTTCGTCGGGTTTTCCAGCACCGCCAGCAGCGCAGTTTCATCGCGCACCGTGCTGCCTGCGGCGGCAATGGTTGCTCCACCGCTGCGCGGCAGGTCCAGATGGTCAGGTTGCAGGCAGGCCCAGCACATGATTCACCTCATAAGTGTCTGGTGCAAATCTGTACACTCAAACCGCGATGTCCAGCCCGAAAGATTGCGCCCTGCCCCGGCGGCAGCTATAGCAGGGCGCGACACGCCATTCCGGGGGACAGACCATGAGCCATGCCGCACTCGAATCCGCCATCGAAACCGCATGGGAGGCCCGCGACAGCATCACCCCCGCCACCAAGGGCGAGGCACGCGACGCAGTTGAGGCGACGCTGGAGGCCCTGGGCGCAGGCACCCTGCGCGTGGCCGAAAAGCGCGGTGCCGATTGGCATGTGAACCAATGGGCCAAGAAGGCCGTGCTGCTGGGCTTCCGCCTGCAGGACATGGGCCTGCAATCGGGCGGCCCGCAGGGTGGTAGCTGGTGGGACAAGGTGGACAGCAAGTTCCACGGCTGGGGCGAGGCCGAGTTCCGCGCCGCGGGCTTTCGTGCCGTGCCGAACTGCATCGTGCGCAAATCGGCTCATATCGCCAAGGGCGTGGTGCTGATGCCCAGCTTTGTGAACCTGGGGGCCTTTGTCGATGAAGGCACCATGGTCGATACCTGGGCCACCGTCGGGTCTTGCGCACAGATCGGCAAGAATGTGCACCTGTCGGGCGGCGTCGGCATTGGCGGCGTGCTGGAACCGATGCAGGCCGGTCCCACAATCATTGAAGACAACTGCTTTATCGGTGCGCGTTCCGAGGTGGTCGAAGGCTGCATCGTCCGTGAAGGGTCGGTGCTGGGCATGGGCGTGTTCATCGGCAAATCCACCAAGATCGTCGATCGCGAAACCGGGGCGGTGATGTATGGCGAAGTGCCCGCCGGTTCGGTGGTGGTTGCGGGATCGATGCCGTCGAAGAACGGCATCAACCTGTATTGCGCGGTGATCGTGAAAAAGGTCGATGCACAGACCCGGTCGAAGACCTCGATCAACGAATTGCTGCGCGACTGATCGCGCCTGCCAGACAGGGCGGCATCAGCCGCCCTTTTCCATTCCGAACTTGCGTTCGCCTTCTTCCGGGGAATACCGCCCCAGCCGCACATCCTCGGCCAGCAAGGCCGGATCGCGGTCTTGTGGTGGGCCATAGCCACCGCCGCCGGGGGTGCGCACCCGGATCCTGTCGCCCGGCTGCAGCGGAATGTCCTGCGCTTTTGACAGATGCGGCGGGGTAAAGCCGGTGCCGCCCTGCACCACCTCGACCCGGTTCACCGCGCCATCCTGCCCGCCCAGCACCCCTTGCGGCCCGCTGCGGCCATGGTCCATGACGAAAGACGCCCGCGCCGTGCCGCGCAGCAGTTCGATTTCGTAATCCAGACCAAATCCGCCCCGCTGCCTGCCCGCCCCGCCCGATCCTTCATGCAAGGCATAGTGCCGATAGAGAACGGGGAAGTTCTGCTCCATGATCTCGATCGGCGGGGCCTTGGAAATGCCGATGGTGGAACAGCCGTTCGACAGGCCGTCATGATCGGCATTGCCGCCATACCCGCCTCCCGAAATCTGATACATCACATAATCGCGGCCCTTTTCCGGGTCATGACCGCCCAGCGACAGATTGCCCGATGTGCCCGCAGGCGCCGCAGTCACCCGATCCGGCAGGGCCTGCACCAGCGCCGCAAAGACGGCTTCCGCGATCCGCTGGCTGACCTCTGCCGCGCAGCCCGATACCGGGCGGGGGTAATGGGCATCCAGAAAGGTGCCTTCGATCCCTGTGATCTGTAGCGGCTCGAACGCCCCGGCGCTGATCGGAACATCGGGGAAGATATGCCGCATCGCCAGATAGACCGAAGAAAAGGTCGTGGCGCGCACCGAATTCATCGGTCCAAGGCAGGGCGGGCTGGACCCGGCGAAATCAAAGCACAGCCCGCCCGCCGCCTTCGTGACCGTCAATGCGATGATCAGCGGTTCATTCACCACCCCGTCGCTATCCACCATCGCGCGGGCCTGATAGCGGCCATCGGGGATCAGACCGATATTGGCGCGCATCTGCCGTGCAGCCAGCGCCCGCAATTCGGCAATCGCATCCGCAACTGTGGCATCGCCATAGCGATCCAGCAAGGCCGCCAGGCGTTCTGCCCCGATCCGCAGCGCCGCCGCCTGCGCCTGAACATCCCCGATCCGCTGATCCGAGACACGGATGTTGGAACAGATGATCTGCCAGATTTCCCGATCCATCTGCCCGCGCTTGAACAGCTTGACCGGGGGCAGGCGCAGCCCTTCCTGTTCGGCCGCCGTGGCCGAGGCCGAAAAGCCCCCCGGCACCGCCCCGCCAGTATCGGGCCAATGCCCGGTATTCGACAGCCAGCACCACAGCCGGCCGTCGCGGTAAAAGGGCAGCACGAACCGCACATCCATCAGATGCGTGCCACCCAGATAGGGATCGTTCACGATATAGATGTCGCCCGGTTCGGGGGCCGCCGTTTCGCCATTGGCAATGCGTTCGGTCAGGTGGCGGGTGGAAAACTGCATCGTGCCCACAAAGACCGGCAATCCGCGCGACCCTTGCGCAATCAGACTGCCATCGCCTGCCGCATAGATGCCATCCGACCGGTCGTCGGCCTCGGCGATCACCGGCGAAAAGGCGGCGCGCGAAAAGGTCAGGTCCATTTCATCGCAAACCTGCTGCAGGCCCGCCTGAATCACCGCCAATGTGACCGGATCGATCATGCCGCGCCCCCTATGGTCAGGATCAGATTGCCCATCGCATCGCCCTGCAGCAGATCGCCGGGCGGCAAGAGCGTGGTCGTATCCATCTGTTCGATGATCGCCGGGCCCGCGATCCGTGCATCCAGCGGCAGCGTCTCGCGCCGATAGACCGGGGTATCAACCGGCTGATCGAACCAGACGCGCCGGTGCCCCTGCAGCGCATCGGCCAGACTGCCGCGCCCGGCCGGATCGATCAGCCGGGCCAGATCAAGCCCCGGACGGCGACCGATGACCGAACAGTTCAGGTTCACCAGATTGGCCCGGATCTGCGGCAACGCCACGCCAAAGCGGGCGTGATAGGCCGCCTCGAACCGCTGCTGCAACGCGGCGCGGTCCGGTCGGCCATCCGGCAGGGGAATGCGCAACAGATGGGTCTGGCCGATGAATTGCATATCCGCCGAAAACTCGGCCTCGATATGGTCAAGCGGCAGGCCGGCAGCGGCGATCCGGGCACGGCCCTCGGCCTCTTGCCCGCGCCAGATGGCATGGACCTTATCCATGTCCACCACATCCAGCGGGCGGTTGACGGTGCGCACCTCATCGTGGCGCAGATCGGCCACCGTGCAGCCAAGCGCATTGGTGATGCCCGGCCTTGCCGGGATCAGCACGCGTGGAATGGCCAGCTCGCGCGCCAGATCGGCGGCATGCAGCGGCCCGGCCCCGCCAAAGGCAAACAGCGCGAAATCGCGCGGATCGGCCCCCATGGAAATGGAAACCATGCGGATCGCCCCGGCCATATGGGTATTGGCAATGCGCAGCACCGCCGCCGCCGCCTGTTCCAGCGTCAGGCCCAAGGGGTGCGCGATCTGTTCAATCATCGCGGCGCGGGCCGCATCTGCCGCCGCGCCAAACCTGTCGGGCGGCAGACGGCCCAGGATCAGATTGGCATCCGAAATGGTGACCTGCGTGCCGCCCCGACCATAGCAGATCGGGCCGGGCGCAGCACCTGCGCTGTCCGGCCCCACCCGCAGCATCCCCGCCGCATCGACCCGCGCGATCGACCCGCCCCCTGCGCCCACGGTGCGCACATCCACCATCGGCACATGGATGGGCATGGCATATTCGACCTCGATCTCGTTCGACACCGGCGCGCGGCCATCGCGGATCATCGCCACATCGGTCGAGGTGCCGCCCATGTCATAGGTCACCAGATCGGGAAACCCGGCAGCCCGCCCGGTATAGCAGGCGGCAATCACGCCCGAGGCCGGGCCGGACATCACGGTCTTGACCGCCTCGCGCGATACCTGTGCGGCGGGCACCATGCCGCCATTGCCGTTCATCACCAGAAGATCGGCCCCATAGCCCCGATGGGCCAGTTCCGCCGACAACCGGCTGACATAACGATCCAGCAAGGGCTGCACTGCCGCATTCACCGCCGCCGTGACCCCGCGTTCATATTCGCGCGATTCCGACAGGATCTGATGCCCCGCCGTCACATGGCTGTTGGGCCAGAGCCTGCGGGCAATTTCGGCGGCACGGGCTTCATGCGCGGGGTTGGCATAGCTGTGCAGGAAATGGATCACCAGCGATTCACAACCCGCCGCGATCAGCCGCGCCACCGCATCGCGCAGCGCCGTTTCATCCAGCGGTGTGATCACACGGCCCTGGGCATCCATCCGCTCGGGCACCTCCAGCCGCAGATCGCGCGGGATGACGGGGGTAAAGCGCCCGGTCATGCCATAGGCCTGCGGCCGGGTGCGCCGACCCAGTTCCAGCACATCCCGAAACCCTGCCGTGGTGATCAGCCCGGTCCGGCACAGGTTGCGCTCCAGCACTGCATTCGTCGTTGTGGTCGTGCCATGCACCACCAGCGCCACGTCGCGCAGATCGGCCCCGGCAGCCTCAAAGCCCGCAAGGACACCAAAGGCCTGATTGTCCAGCGTGGTCGGCACCTTGGCCAGCCGCACCCCACCCGTGGCCGGATCAAAGATCACCAGATCGGTGAAGGTGCCGCCCACATCCACGCCCGCGACAAGCCCGGCCATTCACACCCCCACATAGGTCTGGAATTGCGCCGCACGGGGGCCAAGCCCTTGCGCGGCCACGGTTTCCACAATCCTGCCCTGCACCATGAAGGCCACGCTGTCGGCCACCTGCAAGACCGATTCCACCCGCTGTTCCACCAGAATGGTCGCAACCCCGGTGGATTTCAGCGCCTGGATCCGGTCGCGGATCAGCGCGATCATCGACGGCTGCAGGCCTTCGGTGGGTTCGTCCAGGATCAGCACCGCCGGTTCCAGGCACAGCGCACGCGCCACGGCCAGCATCTGCTGTTCCCCGCCCGAAAGGGTACGCGCCGCCTGATCCAGCCTTTCGCGCAGGCGCGGAAACAGGTCCAGCACCCGGTCGCGCGTGGCTGCGCCCTTGCCGCGCGTCATCAACCCGATTTCCAGATTCTCCGCCACGCTCAGCGGGCCGAACAACCGCCGCCCCTGCGGCACATAGCCGATACCATGGCGCGGCACCTCATGTGCGGGCAGATCGTGCAGCGCGGTGCCGTTCAGCGTGATGCTGCCCGCCTTCCGGGCGATCTGCCCCATGATCGCCCGGCAAAGCGTGGTCTTGCCCGCCCCGTTGCGCCCCATGATGCAGGTGATCTGGCCCGGGGGCGCTGTGAAATCCACCCCCTGCAGCACTTGCGTCGCGCCATAGCCACCCGACAGGCCCCTGATTTCAAGCATCCGGCGTCCCCAGATAGGCGGCCTGCACGGCAGGGTTGGCCCGAATTTCCTCGGGGCTGCCCGTGGCCAGAACCTTGCCGAAATTCAGCACGGTGATCCGCTGCGCCAGATCCATGACCACCTCCATGTTATGTTCGATCAGCAGCACCGTGGTCGCCGGCACAAGGCTGCGGATCAGCGCGATGAACCCGGCGATCTCTGCCGCCGCAAGGCCCTGGGTCGGTTCGTCCAGGATCAGCAGCCGGGGCTGCAGGGCCAGACCCATGCCCACCTCCAGCAGGCGCTGGTGACCATAGCTCAGTTCGCCCGCCCGCGTGGCCAGATGGTCCTGCAGGCCCACCCGGGCCGCTGCCGCGCGCACATCTGCCGCCAGATCGGCCCCGCGCTGCCGCTGCACCGCCAGCGCCAGATTGGCGAAGACATCCAGCCCGGCATAGATCGAGGTGATCTGGAACGTATAGGCAATACCCCGCGCCACCCTGTCATGGGCGGGCAGGCGGGTGATATCGGCCCCGTCAAAGCGGATCGTGCCGGCATCCGCGCGCTGCCGCCCCGACAGCAGGCTGACAAAGGTGGTCTTTCCGGCGCCATTCGGGCCGATCAGGGCGTGAATTTCACCCGCCCGCAGCGCGAAATCGACGCCATCCACCGCGCGCAACCCGCCAAAGGCGCGGGCCAGCCCCTGCGCTTCAAGGATCATGGCAGCCATCTGATCCCCCTGTCGCGCAGCGTGCCCAGAAGACCCTTGGGCGCGAACAGCACCAGAACCAGCAGCGCCACCCCGATCACCAGAAGATGCGCCGATGAATGGGTCGATGCGGTATCGATCAGATAGAACATCAGCACCGCCCCCAAGAGCGGCCCCAAGGTGGTGCCCGCCCCCCCCAGCAGCACATAGAGCATGGGCAGGATGCTGAACTGGATGGTGGCAAAACTTGCCCCCACATAGCCGAACAACAGCCCATAGGCCGCCCCCGCCGCCCCGGCATAAAGCCCTGACAGGATCAGCGCCGTCAGCTTCACCCGGAACGGGTTGTAGCCCAGCATCCGGCTGCGATCCTCGTTTTCGCGCATGGCCACCATCACCCGGCCAAAGCGCGATTGCACCAGGGCCAGTTGCGCCATCAGCCCCACGGAAAACAGCGCCAGCGCCACCAGATACCGCGGCCCGTCCTGTGTCAGGTCCAGCCCGGCCAGGATGCGCGCGGCGGCAGGCAGGGGAAAGCCCTCATCCCCGCCGGTGACCGCGCCGAAATACAGCAGCGTCAGATAGCCCGCCTGCGCGAACATCAGCGTCACGATCATGAAGCTGACCCCCGCCGTGCGCAGTGCCAGCAGCCCCACCAGCCCGGCAATGCCCCCGCCCGCCAGCGTGCCCAGGATCAACCCCGGCAAGGCCCCGGTGCCAAAGTGTTGCGCGCCCAGCCCCATGGCATACATGCCCGCCGCCAGAAACAGCGCATGCCCAAGGCTGAGCAGGCCGGTATAGCCAAAGGCGATATTGTAGCCCATGGCAAAGACCGCCAGCACCATGATCCGCGCCATGTTGCCATGGTGATAGGCGGGCAGCAGACCATGCAGCAGCCATAGCCCGGCAATCACCGCGATATGCAGCGCCAGCGCCTTCATGCCCGTTCTCCGAACAGGCCCTGCGGGCGGAACACCAGCACCAGCGCCACCGCCAGCGTGGCGATGATCTTGGCCAGCGTCGGCGAAAAGAACATCGAGATGATGCCGTCTGACAGCCCGATCAGCAACGCCGCCACCAGGGTGCCCCGGATTGACCCAAGCCCGCCGATGATGACCACGATGAAAGACAAAAGCAGCGGGTCATGCCCCATCAGGTAATGCGCCTGCTGGATCGGCACGATCAGCACCGCCCCCAATGCGGCCAGCGCCGCGCCCAGCGCGAAAGTGCCCATATAGACCCGGTCCACATCGATGCCAAAAGCGCGCGCCGTGTTGCGATCCACCTGCGTGGCCCGCATCACCAGCCCGGCCCGTGACCGGCGCAGAAAGGTCCAGACCGCCAGCAGGATCGCCGCCGCTGCCAGCACGACAAACAGCTTGTAACCGGAATAGCCGAACCACGGAAACTGCAGCCGCAGGCTGAAAGGTGCCTCGACCGGGCGGGCATCGGGGCCAAAGAAGGTCAGCGCCGCCTGCTGCAGGATGTATGACAGCCCGATGGTGGCAACGATCGTCGCCTCGGGGTCATAGTTCAGCCGTTTCAGCACAGCCGCATCGGCCAGCGCGGCCAGCCCCCCAACGGCCAGTGGCACCAGCACCAGCGCCAGTGCAAAGGCCAGCACCGGGTTGGGCGCATAAAGCGACACGGCCCAGCTGAGCACCGCGCCCAGCATGAAGAACTCGCCATGGGCGACATTCACGACCCGCATGACCCCGAAGGTCAGGCTAAGCCCCACGGCAGACAGCGCAAGCACCGCCGCCATCACGGTGCCTTCCAGCGTCGCCAGCAGAAGAAACGGTCCAAATCCCATGGATCGCGGGGGCCAGACCGGCCCCCGCCCCCCTTTCGATCAGAAGGATTGCGCGGTGTAATCCACCGCATCAGGGTATTGCCCGTCGGCCAGCGTGGTCTGATGCACCCGCATCAGCTTGCCGCCTTCGACGCGGGAAATGAACTGCGACCCGAACACCTGATGGGTCTTGCCGTTGAAGGTCTTGGCCCCCTGCACATGGTCAAGCCCGGCATCAAAGGTGGTCATCGCCTCCAGCGCCTCGACGAATTTCTGGCGATCAGCGGGGGATTGATAGCCCGATGCCTCCATCCCCTTCTTGATGATGAACAGGGTTTCCCAGCAGCTGAACATATGGCTGTAGGTGGCCACATCCTTGGCATCGCTGACGGACGCGCCCGTGTCATCCACCCCCACTGCGGCGCGATAGGTGGCTTCCCATTCCGGCGCATCGGCCTGTTTCACCCGGTTATGGCCTTCCCAGAAATGGGTGCCTTCCAGAAATTCCAGCCCGGGTGCGGCGGTATCCACGGCCTCCAGACTGTCGATAAAGCCAAAGATCTGCGGGCGGGCCCCGCTGCCATAGAATTCGCCCAGTTCCTTGACAAAGGTCAGAACGGCCGGCCCGACCATGACATGATACAGAACCTCGGTCTCTGCCGGGATCTGCGGCAGATAGCGGGTAAAGCTGGTTTCGGTCGGCGGAATGGCGATATGGGCGATCACCTCGCCGCCCTGCGCCTTGACCGCTTCGGTAAAGAAATCGCGGTGATCATGGCCAAAGGCATAATCGGGAAAGACCATGGTGACCTTCTTGCCCAGATTCTGCATGACCCATGGCGCCATGGAGCTGACCTGCGCCCGCACATCGGTAATGCCCGGCTGCAGGGTCCAGCGGTTCAACATGCCGCTGGCAACGTGATAGCCTTCCGAACATACCAGATAGGGCACCTTCAATTCGCCCGCACGCGGGGCCGACCCGATGACGACATGCGAAAACAGTGGCCCGAAGATCAGGTCGCAGCCCGCCTGATTGACCAGCTTTTCCACCACTTCTGCGCCCCGCTTGGGATCGGTGCCGTCATCCTCGAACACGATTTCGACCGGGCGGCCATTGATGCCCCCCTGTTCGTTCACCAGCTTCAGCGCGGCCTGTGCCGTGCGTTCATACCAGCGGCCATAGGCCGCGCCGATGCCGGTGCGATGCAGCTGAAAGCCCAACTTGATCGGGGCGGCCTGTGCATGCGCAAAGCGCGCGGGGCTCAGGGCAAGTGCCGCCCCGGCTGCCATGCCGCCCAGAACGCTGCGGCGGGTCGGGGCGAAAGCGGAGAAGTTCGGGCCTGCGAAATCGGTCTTCATCGTCGTCTCCTGTGGTGCGGGGCATTGCCCTGTTTGTTGGTATGCTTATGATTTTATTTGCATTTCCGTCTCTTGGTGTCATACTCCACGGGGCTGTGACAAGAGCCACAGGCCCAAAGTCGTGTATCCGATCATCAAAACCGTCATCGGCAAATGGGCGATTGCGCCCTGCCCGATCCGCTGGCCGATCTGCAGCGCCAGCAGCAAGCCCAGCAGATGCGCGCCCAGGATCAGCGCGAACTGGCTGTTCCACAGTGCAGTCATCGCGCCCTGATCGGTCAGGAACCCCATGGAGACATAAAAAGGATCAAGCCCCAGCAGCGCATCGCCCTGAAAGAACGGATCGTTCAGCGCGCTTAGCGTATATTGCCCCGCCGTCAGCAGGGTGATCAGGTAATGCGCGGCGTGGTAGCCCGCAGCGATGGCCAGAAAGGCCAGCATGGCAGGCCCGGCTTCGGCCAGAAAGGCCCCCCGCGCACCCGCCAGCCATCGGCCTGCGGCCAGCGAACCCAGAATGGTGGTGGCTGTCAGCGCCCAGGTGGCCAGCAGCCCTGCCGTATTCACCCCCTGCACCGCCGACCGGCCGGTAAATTCCAGCGGGTTTTCCCCGATCAGGGCCAGCCAGAAAAAGGTCTCCATCAGCCCGTCAAAGGTCAGCACGGCAAGGGCAAGGGTGACAAAGGCAATTCCCGCCGCACCCAGGGGCGCCATGCGCAGGACCTGTGCGCCGGGCCAACCCACCATCAGCCGGGCGCGATTTCCATCAATCTCCAGCCAGAGCGGCGAGATCCGCGACAGCAGGGTCAGGTAGAGCGTCAGAAATTCGCCCTGCTGCAGCCAGTCTTCGCCCTCGGCCACGGCCAGCACGAAGATCACGGCGGCATAGCTGCCCAAGACCCATGCCAGCGTCAGCGGATCTTCGGGCTGCAGCGATACCAGCATGAACCAGCCAAAGCCCAGCAGACCCGCCACCGCAGGCCACTGTCCCCAGCGGGACAGGCCGATACTGCCCTGCCATCCCAGGGCAAGCCGCGTCAGACGAACCGGCCCTGTCCAGGGGTTCAGCGCGCGCCACAGATTGCCGAAGATCAGGCTTCCCAGCGGCAACGCCACCCAAAGCCCGGTCCAGACCACCAGCGTCAGCAGATTGTGCATCGGATCGCGTGCCCCGGTCGCGCCGATGAACAGCAGGCCGATCAGCGCCAGCGCCGACAGATAGGATGTCAGGGTTTCGGGCAGCAGCACCCGCCGTTCCAGCACCAGATGCGCGCGAAACACCGGCAGGCGCGCGGCAAAGGCCCCCCACAGCGCCGTCAGCCCCACCGCTGCCGCCGCGCCGGTCATGTAATGGCCGGTCGGCAGTGTCAGGATGATGGAGGGCGGCAGCGCACAGGCCAGACCCGCGCCCGGTGCGCAGATCAGGGTCAGGGCCAATGCGCCGCGTAGGGTCATCTCAGCCCGTCCTCGCCCTTGACTTGATGCAGTTCCAGACCGCCCATCCGGCTGTGGATGCGCGCACCCTTGGCCATGGCCAGCACAAAGACGATTTCATCGGCGCGTGGCCCATCGGGCAGGCCCACCTCCATCGCATCGAAATGGCCGCGCACATAGGCGGCATTGATATGGCCCAGCGGTATGTCGATCCGCGCGCCCATCGGCCCCACCTTTTTGGCCGAGGGCACGATGGCCCGGCTTTCCCCCAGCCTTTCACGCATCGCATAGCCCCCCGGCGCATGCCAGAGCGCGCCATGTTCCAGCTCGCCCCCCGCCCCGACGATGGCCCCCTTGCCATAGGCGTCGATCCCCTCGCGCCCGCCCAGGGCGGCGATCAGCCTGTCGCTCATGGCCAGACCCAGCGGCTTCAGATCCTCCATCGCGGGCTGCAGATCGGGGACGTAACGCCCGGCGAAGGGGTTCTTCACCAGCGCCAGCACTGCCCCGCGCAGCCGAGGTTGCGCCGCGACCGGCCCGCCATCATGGTGGATTTCCTCGATCTGTAGGGTGATCTTGCGGATGGGAAAATCAGGCACAGGCTGGCTCCGGGGTTGCGGCCAGCAGGGGCTGGCCCAGAATGATGTGGAAAGGGTGCAGGAAAACTGCCGCAGCGGCAATCACCCCGGCGTCGATCAGTTGCTGCGCAAGCGCCGCGCCGGGCTGCAGGGCCTGCTGCATATCCTCTGCCGTCAGATGGCCCACGGCGCGGGTCACGGGCCGCGCGCCAAGATCGCTGTCGGCCTGCACGTCGCAGGCGGGTTGGCGCAGGATGGCGGGATGGCCGGGCAGGTCCACCGCGTTGGCGATCATGGTCGCCGCCGCATCCGCGCCTGCCGCCGTGGCGGCCAGAACCGTGACCGCATCGGCAATGCCAAAGGACAGTGACCGCCCCCCGCGCCCCGAGGTCGCGATACCACGCACCCCGCTGTCTGCCACAACCTGCGCCGTGATCCCGCACCCCGCCAACGCAATGCGATAGCTGGCGCCGGGGGCAAGATGCAGCGCGATATCGCCCCCGTTATTCACCGCAGCCCGGCGCAGATGCTGCAGCGGCATGGCGGCCAGCACCTCTTGCGCCACCGCGCCAGCAACCGCCGCCATGGGGGTGATGAAGGCAGGGCGGTGCGGGGCCACCGCCGCCGCCATCCGCCGCGCCACAGCCCCCGTCAGCAGGCCGGGATGCGCGCTGCGCAATGCGGGCAATTCGGCCACAAGTTCGGTCAGGATCGTGGCAAAGCGCGCCTCGGCCGCGCGATAGGCCACCGGAACATCGGCCCCTTCCGCCGATACGATCACATCCATCGGCCCATGATGCAGATGCAATCGCCCGTCGGGCAGAAGATGGGCCTGATGCGTCATTCCGGTGGCCTTTCGAACCGCGCCGCTGTCGGATATTCGCCGCCGGTTTCCAGCACCTCGGCCAGCGACCGGATCGCCGTTTCATGCCCGCCCAATGCCAGATAGGCCGCACGCGGCAGGGTGAATTCCAGCGGGGCCACCAGCGCGGGCGTCGGCACATAGCCAAAGGCACCGGACGGCAGCTGCGTCACATCCACCATGAAGGTGATCCCACCCCCCGGCCAGATATAGCACTCTGCCCCACCTGAGGTCAGCCGGGTTTCCCCCGCCTGCACCGACCGCGTCAGGCGCACGGGGTTGCGGGTCACCCCGGCGCGCAGGCTGCCCCCCGCCCCCCCGACGAACAGGACGGTACACAGCGCAGGTTCGCAGTTTTCGGCGATCAGATCGACCGTGGCGCGCAGTGCATCAGGCAAGGGGGCGGGCTGCGGCTGCAGCGCCGCGTCCAGCACATAGTAGCCCCAATCCTCGCCGGTGGTAGAGACCATCAGCAACCGCAACCCCGGCCTTGCGCCCTTGTCGGGGTTCCATGCGCCCAGAATGGCCAGCGGATCGGTCAGGCAGGTGCCACCCCAGCCCAGGCCCGGCTCGGACACCCGGAAATAGCGCCCGGGCGTGGACCGGTGCCCCTTGATCCGGATGCCGGTCGGCTGCCAGCCGATCACCTTGCCCGCCTGATGTTCCGACACGACCCCGGTGATATGGTCATCGACCACCACCACCTCATCCACCAGCCCCAGCCATTGATCGGCGAACATGCCGATGGTGGCCGATCCGCAGCCCACGCGCATCCGGGTTTCGCGCTTGCCATCGACGATGGGTGGCTGGCCCGCCTGCACTGTCAGGGCAGATCCCCCATCAATGGTCAGATCGACCGCCTCGCCATTGCACAGCGCAAGCAAGGCCGAACAGGTCAGCCGCCCTTCGGCCTTGCTGCCGCCGGTCAGGTGCTGCACGCCGCCAAGGCTCAGCATCTGGCTGCCATATTCGGCGGTGGTCACATGGCCGATGGCTTCGCCCCCGGCCCGCACCACCGCGCCTTCGGGGCCAAGATGGCGGTCGGTGTCGATCTTCACCTTGACCCCGCAATAGGAAAAGATCGCCTCGGTCACCACGGTCACCAGATCGGCGCCGCCCGGATCGAACCCGATGATGAAGGGCGCGGGTTTGAAATCCGGGTAGGTGGTGCCCGCCCCGATGGCGGTGGGCGTGGCCGGGGCCAGATCATCCGCCCAGGCCCCGGCGGCGAAGGGCACCAGCCGCCCGCCCTTTTCGATGGTGGCCGACAGCAGCAGCAAGGCATCCGTGCGCACGATCCGCCCGGCATCATTGGCATAGCGGTCACAGGCCCCGGTCTGGCCGGGGGCGATGTAGCACATCACCGGGCAGGCATCGCAGCGGATCTTTTCGCCCGTCATCCGCGCCCCTCCCTGATTGCGGCCAACAGGCGGTGCGGCAGAACCGGCACCCGGTTGATGGCGATGCCCGTGGCATGGCGGATCGCGTTCAGGATCGCCGGTGCCGTAGGGATTAGCGTATGTTCGCCCAGGCCCTTGGCACCATAGGGGCCTTCGGGATCGGGCACTTCGACCAGCAGGCTTTCGATTTCCGGCACATCCGATGTGGTGGGGATCAGATAGTCGTGCAGGTTGTCGGTCCGGCCGGGGATGTATTCCTCCATCAAGGCGAGCCCGATCCCCTGCGCGATGCCGCCTTCGATCTGGCCGCGCGCCAGCATCGGGTTGATGGCCCGGCCCAGATCATGCGCGGCAGTGATCTTCTGCAGGTGGATGGTGCCAAGGGCCATATCGACCTCCAGCTCCACCATCTGCGCGCCAAAGCCGTAAACGGCATAGGGTTTGCCCTGCCCGTCGCCATCCAGCGGCGCGGTGGGGGGATCATAGGTTTCTTCGGCCATCAGCGCATAGCCCATGGCGTTGGCGGGCAGGGTTGCCAGATCAAGCCGAGCGACCTGCCCCCCTTCAGCCCCGGTCAGGATACTGCCATCCAGCGCCAGCCGCGCGCCGTCGCCCATGTTCAGACGCCGCAACATATCCGCACGCAGGGCGCGGCCCGCCGCCTGCGCCGCACGGCCCGACACATAGGTCTGCCGGCTGGCCGAGGTCTTGCCTGCATCGGGCGTGTGGGCCGTATCAGGGCCGATCAGCCGCAGCGCCCCCAGCGGCAGGCCAAGCGCCTGTGCGGCGATCTGCGGGATCACCGTATTGGACCCCTGCCCGATATCGGTTGCCCCCTGATGCAGCACCACCGCGCCCTGGGGTGTGATGCACATGCGGATGGTGGACGGGTTCGGCAATGACGTATTGCCACAGCCATACCAGCAGGTTGCCAGCCCGACCCCGCGCCGCCGCCCTGCCGTGGCAGAGGTGATGGCGCGCGCGCGGGCCCAATGCGGCTGCAGCGCCTGCAGACATTCGGCAATTCCGGGTGCCATCAGCACCTGCCCTGTCGCCGTCGCATCGCCGGGCTGCAGCGCATTGCGCAGGCGAAACTCCAGCGGATCGATCCCCGCCGCCTCGGCCAGCCGGTCGATCAGCGTTTCCTGCATCAGCGCCGCCTGCGGCACGCCAAAGCCGCGAAAGGCCCCCGAAACCGGCCCATGGCTGTGCAGCGCCCGCGCCGTGGCATGGATGGCGGGCATCCGATAGGGGCCCGAGGCATGAACCGGCACCCGGTTCGCCACGGTTGGCCCCCAACTGGCATAGGGGCCGGTGTCAAAAGCCCCGTCAAAGCTCAGCCCGGTCAGCCGCCCCGCCGCATCGCAGCCGATTTCGGCCCGCATCCGGCCCGGATGGCGCTTGGTCGTGGCCTGCATGCTTTCCGCCCGCGAAAACACCATCCGCACCGGACGCCCGGTTTTCAGCGCGGCCAGGCCCAGCAAGGGCTGCACCGACAGATCAAGCTTGGCCCCGAAACCGCCCCCCACTGCCGAAGGCAGGATACGCACCCGCTCCACCGGCAGGCCAAGCACCACGGCGGTATCTTCGCGGTCCATCCCCGGGGCCTGCGTGCAGGCGCGGATGCACAGCACATCGCCCTCCATCCACGCGCTGCCCGCCTCAGGTTCGATATAGGCATGTTCGACATGGGCAGTCTGCATTTCGCCCGTAATGGTGAAGGCCGATCCGGCCAGCACCGCCGCCACATCACCGCGCCGCACCCGACCCTGGATCAGCAGATTGCCCGGCCGGGCGGGGTGGATCGGCGCGGCCGTTTCCGCATCCTCCGCCAAGACGGCAGGCAGCGGCTGCCATTCCACCGGAAAGCCGGTCAGATCGGGGTCAGCCCCATCATCTTCAACCGCCACCAGCGCCACGGCCTCGCCCCGGAACCGCGCCACGCCTTCGGCCAGCGCGGGTTGGTCGGCAAAGGCCGGGATCACGCCAAAGGCATTGCGCCCCGGAATATCCGCCGCGGTGAAAACCTGCGCCCGGTGCGCCGCCGCCCATGCCGCCAGATCGCCAAAGCAGAATGCGGCATGGGGATGGGGGCTGCGGATTGCGCGCAGCACAAGCCCGCCCGCCTGCCAGACATCGGCCCCGAACAGATCGCCCGCCACCTTGGCCGCCCCGTCCAGACGCGGCACCGATTGGCCGACCGCGCCTGCCGGGGCCGCTTCGCCACTCTCGGGTTCCAGTGCCAAACATATGGCAGTGATGATCGCGCGATAGCCGGTGCAGCGGCAGAGCACACCGCCAAGCGCCGCCTCGGCCTTGGCCCGGCTTGGGCGGGGCTCCGCGCGCAGCAGCGCCAGACCTGCCATCAACATGCCGGGCGTGCAGATGCCGCATTGGGCAGCCCCATGGCGCAGGAAACTGGCGCGCAGGCGGCACAGCAGCGGATCATCGGATTCGACCGTGGTCACCGCCCGACCTTCGGCCCGGGCGACCGGCGTCAGACAGGCGCAGACCGGCTGACCGTTCAACAAGACGGTGCAGGCCCCACAATCCCCGGCATCGCAGCCGGTCTTGGTGCCGGTCAGGCCCGCATCAAACCGCAAGGCATCTGACAGCCGCCGCGTTGTGCCCGACACCTGCACCTGCCGCCCGTTGACCATCAGCCCTGCCATGCCGCCGCCTCCGTCAGGCTGCGCCGCAGCAGCTCGGCTGCGGCTTCAAGCCGATAGCCGCGATCGGCGCGGATATCGTCGATCGGGGCCAGATGCGGGGCCAGGGTCTGCGCCGTGATCTGTTCCAGCGCCGCCTCGGGCGAAAGCCCGATCAATGCCGGTTCCAGCGGCGCAATCCGCCGCGCCGTGGGCGCACAGGCCCCGACCGCCAGCGCAACATCGCTGATCCGTCCTGCCATCATCTGCACGCGCACCGCCACCATGACGACCGAAATCACCAGATGCGCCCGCGCACCCAGCTTGGCAAAGCTGGAAGTGCCCGCCAGTGCCTGTGCAGGCAGGTGCAGCGCCACCAGAACCTCGCCCAGCCGCAGCGCGGTACGGCGCGGGCCTTGCAGGAAATCGGCCAGCGGCATCCGGCGTGTGCCCTGCGGCCCGGCCAGTTCCACCCAGGCCCCCAGCACCAGCAATGGCACAGCCCCATCCGCTGCGGGCGAGGCATTGCACAGATTGCCGCCCAGCGTGCCCGCATTCTGGATTTGCCACCCCCCGACCTGACGCGCCGCCTGTTGCAACGCACGGCAGGCTGGGGGCAGCCCCGCCGCCGCCAGGTCAGACCAGGTCACCGCAGCACCGATTCGCAACCCGGTGGCCGTTTGCACAATGCCCTGCAGATCGGGCAGCGCCGTCACATCCACCATTGCGCCGGGCAGGCTTTGGGCCTGCGTTGCGGGATAAAGATCCGTTCCGCCTGCAAGAACCTGCCAGCCTTCCGCCAGAAGGCCGATCGCTTCGTCCAGTGTGGCAGGGCGCGCATGGCGGCTCACGGGCGGATCCGAAGGCTGATATTGTATGTACGCAAACATATTGCGCGCGAGGGGGTCATTCTGTCAATCTTCTTGCGCGGGACAGGGGCAGGCTGTATCCGACCGCACATGGCCGATGATGACAAGACCTATGTGCTGGATGATCAGGTGGGCTTTGTGCTGCGCCGTGTGGTGCAGCGCCATCTGACGATTTTCGGCGATCACATCCCCCAGGTGACCAATATGCAATTCGCGGTTCTGGTGCGCCTGCATCAGAGCGGCCCGCAAAGCCAGAACCATCTGGGCCGGGCCGCCGCAATGGATGCGGCCACCGTCAAGGGCGTGGTGGGTCGGCTGGAGGCCATGGCGCTGGTCGAACGCCGTGCCGATCCCGACGACCGGCGACGCCTGACTGTAGCCCTGACCGATGCCGGGCAGGCGCTGATCGAAGGGCTGTATGGCAAGGGCCATGCCGTGACCGCCGAAACTCTGGCCCCGCTGAATGCCGAGGAACGGCAACAGTTGCTGGCGCTTCTGTCGCGTCTGGCCTGACTGCTGTCTAGTGCTGGCCGATATTGTAGGGCATCCAGTCACTAATCGCGGGATAGTGCCGCTTGCGCCAGGCCCGCACGCGGGGGTTCATCCGCCGCCGCCACAGCGGCGGCACCATGGCCAGAACGCCAAGGGCGGGATAGCCGATCGGCAAGAGCGGTGCCTCATCTTCGCCATAGGTCTGCAACAGCGGAAAGCGGCGGTCAGGCTTGTAGTGATGATCCGAATGGCGCTGCAAATTGATAAGCAGCCAGTTCGAGGCCCGATGCGGCGCGTTCCAGCTGTGATGCGGGCGGACAGGTTCAAACTTGCCATTGGCCAGACGTTCACGCGTCAGCCCGTAATGTTCGATGTAATTGGTCAGCTCCAGCTGCCAGATCGCCACGAAGGCCTGAAAGGCAAAGAGAAACACGCCCAACCAACCGCCGATAGCATAGGCCAGCACCAGCGCCAGCGCCTGCAATGCCGTATAGCGCCAGAACGGGTTGGACAGATGCCAGACCGACCTGCCCGCCCGGTTTTGCCGCGCGGTCTCGGCTTGCCATGCCGATGCCGGACAGGAACGCAGCACGCGTAGGAAAAACCGGTGAAAACCTTCGTTATAGCGGGCCGTCACCGCATCGCGGGGTGTGCCGACATGGGTATGATGCACCAGCAGATGTTCACTGCGGAAATGGCTGTACAGCACCAGCGCCAACAGCAGATCAGCAAGCCAGCGTTCCATCCGGTCGGCCTGGTGCATCAATTCATGCGCATAGACGATGCCAATCGACCCGGACATGACCCCGATCCCGAAGAACAGGCCCAAAAGCTCCGGCCAGGAATACCCGGCGCGGCTGGCCCACCAGATGCCACCATAGATGACCAGCGCCTGCAAAGGCAGCCAGATCAGCGTGATCGCGCGATACCAGAACAGATCCTCATCCTCGGTCTCGGGGTCGGGATTGTGGGTGTCGTGGCCCAGCAGAACATCGAGCAGCGAGGTCAGCGCCCAGGCATAGGCCGGGATCAGGATCACCCACCAACCGCCCTGCGTGATGGCGAGCAAGGCCAGCGGCAACAGGCCGACCGACAGCCAGAAAGGCAATGCGGCACGAAGCGAGGCGAATTCGGCAGGCATGGGGGTTCATCCGTTTTGCGCCGATGATAGGGGGCAGGCCGGGGGCACTCAACCGGCAAAAAGGCGCAGGCTCAGGCGATCAGGCTCCAGGCCTTGCGCATCACCGTGGGCAGGCTGGCCGGGCTGAAGCTGCTGCGCGGCTGGAACTGACCGCGCAGCGGGCTTGCCATGGTTTCGGCGGCCAATACCGTCAGGATCAGGTGAAAATGCGTGAAGGTATGGCGCACCTCGCCCACCGTCTGCCACTCTGCCCTCAGGGGGGCGGGCAGATCGGTGCCATCCCAGCCGGTGGAGGGAAAGCCCGCCATCCCGCCCAGAAGCCCGCTGTCAGGCCGCTGTTCCAGCAGAATCGCACCATCGCCGGGCCGCGTTGCGATCCAGATCTGACCGTGACGCACCGGCTTGGCAGGCTTGGCCAGTTTGCGCGGCAGGCTGGCCGCGATCCCCGCCGCGCGACCCGCGCAATCCGCCATCCAGGGGCAAAGCCCGCAGACCGGTGACCGGGGGGTGCAGATCGTGGCGCCAAGGTCCATCACCGCCTGCGCATAATCGCCCGGGCGATCCTTGGGCGTCAGCGCGGCGGCCAGTTCGGTCAGCCGGGGCTTGACCGTCGGCAACGGGGTTTCCACCGCATGAAGCCGCGCCATCACCCGTTCGACATTGCCATCAACCACGGTCTCCGGCCGGTCAAAGGCAATCGCCGCCACGGCGGCGGCCGTATAGGGGCCGATCCCGGGCAACTGGCGCAGCACCTCCAGCCGCGAGGGGAACTGCCCGCCATGATCGGCCACCACGGCGCGCGCGCATTTCAGCAGGTTGCGGGCCCGGGCGTAATAGCCCAGCCCCGCCCATTCCGCCATCACATCCTCGTCGCGCGCTGCGGCCAGATCGGCCACCGTGGGCCAAAGCGCGGTAAAACGTCGAAAGTAATCGCGCACCGCCGCAACCGTGGTTTGTTGCAGCATCACCTCGGACAGCCAGACCCGATAGGGATCAGGCACCACACCTGCCTGCCGGTCGGCAGGCGGCACCCGCCAGGGCATGGAGCGGTGGTTTCGGTCATACCAGGCCAGCAACTGGCCCGCGAGGGGGGCTGTATCGGTCATAGGCGCAAGATAGGCCACCGGCTGCCATATGCCAGCCCCGAAAGGCCTGCCATCATGTCACCGGATCAAGGCATGTCGAACAACAGGGCAAAGCCATCGCTGTGCCAGTGCAGATCATGCGCGGGTTCATCGGCCAGTTGCACACCGTCCCCGCCGCGCAGCCGTTCCTGCCCCAGCCATGCCAGACCTTCGACCAGGTGAAGAAAGGTCTTGCGCGGTGCTGTGGCCTGCAACCGGGTGACCGCCCCTTCGCCGGGCCGCAACACGGTGACCCTGGTATCTGACCCCAGCGGCAACAGCCCGCCAGGGCCTGCCAGCACCGCCTCGCCCTTGGGCAAGGCCGCCTGCGCATAGCCCGGCACGCCACCGCGCCGGTCGGGGATCAGCCAGATCTGCAGCAGGTGGGTGGGTTCGGTCTCTGACGGGTTACGTTCAGAATGAACGATCCCGGCCCCGGCCTGCATCAACTGCGCCTCGCCCGCCCGGGTGATGCCGCGATTGCCCAGATTATCCTCATGCGCAATCGCGCCTGACAGAACGATGGTCAGAATGTCCATGTCGGCATGATCATGCGCGGGGAACCCGGCACCGGGGGCGATATGGTCCTCGTTCAGCACGCGAAGCCGGGCAAAGCCGGGCCGCTTCGGATCGGCAAAGCTGCCAAAGGCAAAGCTGTGCCTTGCATCCAGCCATCCGGTCTGGGTGCGTCCGCGCGCGGTGGAATCATGGATCAGCAGCATGGCCGCCGCCTTTCTGCGGGATCACCCCGCCTGAAGAAATGTTGTGATGCGCGCAATCTCTTCGCCGCGCACCTCATGCCCGCCGTCATGCAGCGCCAGATCGACATCGGCACCCTGCCCCTGCAGCCATCCGGCGAGCCTTTCGGTGAGCGGCAAAGGGCAGATCGGATCACGGCGACCTGCTGTCATCAGGCACGAAAAGCCGTTTAGAGCCACATTTGGCGTCGGATCAAAGGGGATCAGCGGATGCATCAGCACCGCACGGTCGAACAGTCGTTCTGCGGCGAACAGGACAGAGGCAAGGATATTCGCCCCGTTGGAATAGCCCAATGCATAGACCGGGCCGTCATGCCCCTGACGATGGGCCCGCACAAACCCCGCCATTTTGCCAGTGGCGCAGGAAAGATCGGCCATGTCATAAACACCTTCGCCAGTGCGACGAAAGAACCGCGCCGCGCCATGTTCCGATACATCACCCAAGGGCGCGACAATCCCGGCGCGGGGCAGGATACCCTCCAGCAGGCCGGTAAACTGATGTTCATCGCCCCCCGTTCCGTGAAAGGCAAAGATCAACGGCTGCCCGGGTTCGGGTGCCTTGAAATAGTGTCTATATGCCGACTTAGACATGGTTTCAGTCCTTCAACGGGGGCAGCAGACGTTCGATCTCGGCCCGCAGATGCGCATGCTGCGCCGGGATTTTCAGCGCTTCGCCCAGATGTGCGCTGTCTTCATCGCGGTCAAATCCGGGTTCGTTGGTCGCCACTTCGAACAGAACCCCACCGGGCGTGCGGAAATAGATCGCCCAGAAGTAATCGCGGTCGATCACCGGCGTTACCTGCCAGCCGGTATCCAGCAGCGCCTTGCGCACTTCGGCCTGCGCCGCGCGGTTATCCACCGCAAAGGCCACATGATGCACCGAACCGGCCCCAAGCCGCGCCCCGGTCAGCCCCGGCAAGGTTTCCAGTTCCACAATATCGGCCCCATTGCCGCCCTGCACCGCAAAGCGCGTCAGGTTGCCCTGCCTGTCCACCTCTTCATAATTCATGAAGCGCAGCAGTTCGGCCATGGCCCCGGTATCGCGCAAGCGGATCGAAACGCCGCGAAACCCCTTGATGCCCTGATCTGCCGCAACCGGCCCGGCAAAGGCAGGGCGGGGATCATCTTCCACCTCGATCAGTTCAAAACCGTCCCTATCCGGCCCTTTGAAGGCAAGCCGCGCCTCGCCAAAACCGGTGCTTTCGGTCAGTCCGGCCACCCCCAACCCGGCAAGCCGGTCGCGCCAGAAACCAAGGCTGCCCTTCGCAACGGCGAATTGGGTGGCCCCAACCTCGCCCGTGCCTGCGCGCCCCGGGGCCATATGCGGAAAGGGGAAATAGGTCATCACCGAACCCGGCGTGCCGCGTTCGTCCCCGTAGTAAAGGTGATACACCTCGGGCGCGTCAAAGTTCACCGTCTTCTTCACGCGGCGCAGACCAAGCGTGCGGGTGAAGAAATCATTGTTCGTCTGGGCATGCGCCGCCATTGAGGTGACGTGATGCAGGCCCCTGATCTGATGCAACATGGTCGTTTCCCCTTGTTTGCCGTTGCCCCAAAGATGGGCGCGGCAGCCCTGCGCGTAAATCGGGCAAGGGCGGACAAGTCTTTGGCGATTTTCGCACAGATCCGACGCAAGGGCGGCGGTTCAGCGCTTTTCCTTTCGGCCCAAAACTGCGCAATCTGCCGGAAAGAGGGGGACAATCGATGATCGAGATCGCCGCCATGTTTGCCGCCGGGTTTCTGGCCGGGGTGCTGAATGCGATTGCCGGGGGCGGCACCTTCATCACCTTTCCCACGCTGGTCTGGCTGGGTGTGCCGGTCATTTCGGCCAATGCGACCGCCACGCTGGCCGCCCTGCCCGGCTATGCCGGCAGCGCCTGGGCCTTCCGGCAGGACATGGCGGGGCTGCCCTTGCGGCGGCTGATGCTGCTGACGGCATTTGGCGGGGCGATCGGGGCTGCTTTGCTGATCGTCACGCCGCCGGGCGTGTTTCGCGGCATCGTGCCCTGGCTGTTGCTGGCGGCGACGCTGCTGTTTGCCTTTGGCCCAAGGCTGCTGGCGGCGCTGCGCGCGCGGGGGCGGGGCGATGCCGGGCCGGTCACTGCCGGGGCCGCGCTGCTGGCTGTTGCCATTTATGGTGGTTATTTCAATGGCGGGCTGGGCATCGTTTTGCTGGCGGCCTTCAGCCTGCTGGGGCATCAGAACCTGCATGCGATGAACGGCATGAAGAACCTGGCCTCGACCGTGCTGTCGGCGATTTCGGTGCTGGCCTTCATCGCCGCGGGCCTGATTGCCTGGAAAGCGGCGGCGGTGATGGCGCTGGCCACCACCTTGGGTGGCTATGCGGGCGCGCGGATCAGCCGGCGCATCACCCGCACCGATCTGCTGCGCCATTTCGTTGTGGCGGTGGGGCTGGCGATGACGCTGGCTTTTCTGGTGCTGTGATGGCGCTCTGGCGCGGGCTTGGGCCTGCCATCCCGCCCGGCAACCGGTCCGACACGATCCGCGCGGTCATCGGGGCGTTGATCGGGCTGGGCCTGACGGAACTGGTGCTGTCCCCCATGGCAGACCCGATGCTGGGCCTGTTCCTGATTGCCCCGTTCGGGGCCACCGCCGTTCTGGTGATCGCCGTTCCCAACAGCCCGCTGGCACAGCCCTGGTCGGTGGTGGTCGGCAATGGTCTGGCGGCGCTGGCGGGGGTAACGGTGGCGCTGCTGGTTCCGTCGCCCATGGCTGCGGTGCCGATCTCGGTCGCGCTGGCGATCGCGGCGATGATCCTTGCCCGCGCCGTGCATCCGCCTGCGGGTGCGATTGCGATGACTGCCGCGATGAATCCCGATCTGGTGGCTGCCTTGGGTTATGGGTTCGCGCTGTCGCCGGTGTTGCTGGGCAGCGCGATGATCGTGGGGTTCGGCATGATCTGGGCGCGGCTGACCGGGCGGCGCTATCCGTTCCGGCAATTTGCCGAACCCAATGCAGCCCGCACTGCAGACCCTGCCCCGATGGCCCGGATCGGCCTGACCGAAACGGAACTGACCGATCTGCTGCAAACCTATCGCCAGTCGCTGAACCTTGGCGTCGAAGATCTGGTGCGGCTGATCGGGGCGGCGGCGGCACAGGCAGCCAGCAATCGCCTTGGCCCGCTGACCGCTGCGGATGTGATGTCGCGCGACCTGATCACGGTCACCCCCGAAACGCCCCTGCCCAGGGTGACCGATCTGTTCCGCCGCCACGGCTTTGCTGCGCTGCCTGTGGTTCAGCAAGACCAGCGTTTTGTCGGGCTGATCTTTCAAATCGACATGATCCGAACTGCAGGGAAAGGCAGCGCGCCGAGACAGGGGAAACTTGCGGCGGCCATGCGCCATCTGGCCAGAAAGCGCCGCGCAGAGCCGATTCTGGCACAGGATATCCTGACACGCACCGCGCCGCAGGCCAGCCCGGATATGCCGATTGGCACCCTGCTGCCACTGCTGGCCCAGGGGCATGACAGTGCCGTTCCGGTGCTGGAGGGCGAAAGGATCATCGGCATCGTGACCCAGACAGACCTGATCACCGCGCTCGTGCGGTCGGGCCTGTGCCCGGACTGAACGCGAAAAGGGGCACCTTGCCGGTGCCCCTTTCGATCTGATGATCCGATGGTGACCGGGGGCAATCCGCTCCCGGACCTGGCTCAGAAGAAGCCGAGCTTGTTGGGGTTGTAGCTGACCAGCATGTTCTTGGTCTGCTGATAATGGTCCAGCATCATCTTGTGGGTTTCGCGCCCGATGCCCGACTGTTTGTAACCACCAAAGGCTGCATGGGCCGGATAGGCGTGATAGTTGTTGACCCAGACGCGGCCCGCCTCGATCGCGCGGCCAAAGCGGTAGGCGCGGGTTCCGTCCCGGGTCCAGACACCGGCACCAAGGCCATACATCGTGTCATTGGCGATCTGCAGCGCCTCGGCCTCGTCCTTGAAGGTGGTGACCGACACGACCGGGCCAAAGATTTCTTCCTGGAAGACCCGCATCTTGTTGTGGCCTTTCAGGATCGTGGGCTGGATGTAATAGCCCCCGGCCAGATCACCGTTGAAGCGCGCGGCATCGCCGCCCACCAGAACCTCGGCGCCTTCTTCGCGGCCAATGGCCAGATAGGACAGGATCTTTTCCTGCTGCTGCAGGCTGGCCTGTGCGCCAACCATGGTTTCCATGCTGCGCGGATCGCCCTGCTTGATCGCCTGAACCCGGGCAATGCAGCGGGCGATGAATTCCTCGTAGATGTCTTCCTGGATCAGGGCGCGCGACGGGCAGGTGCATACCTCGCCCTGATTGAAGGCAAACAGCACGAAGCCTTCGACGGCCTTGTCAAGGAAGGCGTCATCCTGTGCCATCACATCGCTGAAGAAGATGTTGGGCGATTTGCCCCCAAGTTCCAGCGTGACCGGGATCAGGTTCACGGTCGCCGCTTCCATGATCTTGCGGCCCGTTGCGGTGGAACCGGTGAAGGCGATCTTCGCGATCCGGCCCGAGCGGGCCAGCGCGTCACCGGCTTCGGCCCCGCGACCATTGACGATGTTCAGCACGCCGGGCGGCAGCAGATCACCGATCAGTTCGGCCAGAACCATGATCGCGGCCGGGGTCTGTTCGGCGGGCTTCATCACGATGCAATTGCCAGCCGCCAGCGCCGGGGCCAGTTTCCACGCCGCCATCAGGATGGAAAAGTTCCACGGGATGATCTGGCCGACAACGCCCAGCGGTTCGTGGAAATGATAGGCCACGGTGTCGTGGTCGATCTCGCTCATCGTGCCTTCCTGGCTGCGCAGGACGCCGGCGAAATAACGGAAGTGATCCACCGACAGCGGGATATCGGCAAAGGTGGTTTCGCGGATCGGCTTGCCATTGTCCCAGGTTTCGGCGGCGGCCAGCAGCGGAAGATTGGCCTCGATCACATCGGCGATCTTCAGCAGGACGTTCGACCGGTGCGCAGCGCTGGTCTTGCCCCAGGCGTCTTTGGCGGCATGGGCGGCATCCAGCGCCAGGTCAATATCCGCCTTGTCGGACCGCGCGACTTCGCAGACCTTTTCGCCGGTGATCGGGGTGATGTTGTCCATGTAATGGCCGTTCACCGGGGGCACGAACTTGCCACCGATGAAATTGTCGTAGCGGGTCTTGAAAGGCGAAGCCAGCAGCGCGGCCGGATCGGTCATGACGTTCATCTTGAGTCCTCCTCCTGGGCCGCCTCCTCGCGGCCGATGGGAGAAGGATGGGGCCTGGCCCTGAGTCGGTCACCGGGGGGGCAAGCCGCCGATCCTCCTGACTGTCGCAATCCTGCGACAGGGGCGGGGTGTGATTTCACACCCGTGTCAGGATCGGCCCAACTTGCGGTGCAACGTGGCGCGGCTGAGCCCAAGCGCCCGTGCCGCAGCCGAAACATTGCCCGAGGCGCGGGCCAGCGCACGGTTCAGCACCGCCCTTTCGCCGCCTTCCAGATTGTCATGGGCATCAAGGCCCAGAAGATCGGCCAAGGGCATCGGCTGGGCAGACAGGTCGCCCTTCAGGCCCAGATGGCTGCGCGCGGCACGGGTGGCACCGATCACCAGATCATCGGCATCAACCGCCAGCAACGCGCCCAGACCGCGATCCAGCCCCGGCACCAGCACCATGCGCGCCCGGGGAAACCGGGCATGGAACAGATCGGCCTCAACCTTGCGGGCGGCTTCGGTCACCGTATGGCCCAGAAGTGTGGCAACGGCCTCGGCCATGTCGGCCTTGGCGGTGGATACGTCGATCACCGCCGCCAGACGCCCATCCGGGCCATGAACCGGCGCCGATGAACAGCTCAGCCCGGTATTGCGGGCCAGAAAATGCTGATCGCGATGGATGGTGATGCTGCGGCCTTCAACCATGCAAGTGCCGATGGCATTGGTGCCGACATCCGATTCGGTCCACCGGGTGCCTGTCCACAGGCCCGCCGCCGCAAAATCGCGGTCCTCGGCCGGGTTGCCGCGCCGATCCACCGCGACGCCTTGCGCATCGGCCAGCACCACACAGGCCCCCAGCCCGCCGACAATCTGGAACAGCCGGTCCAGATGCGGCTGGGCACTGGCCAGAAGCGGCCCCAGCCGATCGCGCGCCAGATGCAGCTCTGTCTCGGTCAGTCGGTCCGCGCGGGGGCGTTGCGCGGGGTCCAGTCCGTAAAGCTGCGCCGACCGCGCCCAGGACGCCCCAAGCGCCGACCGCGCCGCCAACCCGCCATTCAGCGCCGTTTCAATTCGTGTGGCATGGTGGGTGGAAGGCAGCGGCATCTTCGTCATCTCCGGGCGGCAGGAACGCCGCCAGCATGGCGCAATACGCAGCGCAGGCAATGGGACGATAGTCGCACCCCCAACGAAAAAGCCCGTCGGAAGAACCGGCGGGCGTAATGGCGGCGCTTGGCCGCAAAGGTCGGCAGGCAGGGCTTACTTTGCGTAAACCGCTTCCTTCCCGAAATGCTTGGTCAGCATGTAATAGACGACGGCGCGGTATTTGTTGCGCTCGGACCGGCCATAGATGTCGATCACCGCATTGATTGCTTCCATCAGCGCCGGGCCATCGGCCAGACCCAGCTTCTTCATCAGGAAGTTGGTCTTGACCCGCTCCAACTCGGCGTCATCTGACGCGGCAACGGTTTCTGCATCGGCATTGTAGATGGCCGGACCACACCCGATGGTGACCTTGGTCAGCAGGTCCATATCGGGTTCCATCTTGCACTTGTCGCGCAGGGCGGTGGCATATTTCTGGATCAGTTCGTCGCGTTTGCTCATGCAAATCTCCTGTCTGTCGTCCCCTTCACGGGGATCATCCCCCGCCACGGGCGGGAGAT
The DNA here is from genome assembly GCF_036964905.1 of Gemmobacter denitrificans. Lineage (NCBI taxonomy): Bacteria > Pseudomonadati > Pseudomonadota > Alphaproteobacteria > Rhodobacterales > Paracoccaceae > Gemmobacter > Gemmobacter denitrificans. The sequence goes on along the minus strand of NZ_JBALHR010000009.1, from coordinate 46,837 downwards.
TAGGCCAGGACAGGCTGCATACAAAGGGAATAATCCGCGCTTATTCCCCCGCAGGCATCAGGCCGCCGGTCGATCCAGCTTGACCATCCACTGATTGGCCATCAGCGTCAGCTTTGCCTGATCGCCCAGTTCGGCCAGCATCTTTTCAACGGCGGTTTTCACCGGGGCGCCCTGTGCATCGGACATCCAGTTGAAATCGTCTCCGGCAATGATCCCGTCATGCTTCACCTTCTTCAGCGACATGGCGATGTCATTGTCGATGAAGGGCGCATTGTGGTTGCCGTCCAGATAGACCCAGTCGAGCGAGGCATCAGGCAGCGCCGCCAGCGCCGCATCCGACATGGCGCGATGGATCTTCACCCGGGCGTCATCCTTGAACTTGGCGACGACGTCCTGGTATTTGACCTCCATCAGCTCTTCGTTCTTCTTGCGGCCAAAACCGGTATTGCCGAATTCCGGCTGATAGAGCCATGGGTCGATCAGGTGCAGTTCCGTCGGCGCACAGATCTCCAGGATCACTTCGCTGAACGCCCCCTCCCAGACGCCGACCTCGGCCACACGGGCCCCTTTCGGCAGGGCGGCCAGAAGCTTGCGGCGCACCTTTTCACGTTTGGTCATTTCCATCTGTCTGCCCTCACACCTCTTGCGCTTTTGCGCATGTTTTACACTGACAATAGCCGGTTTCCGGCGTTTTCCACAGAAAAGGCGGGCCAGTGCCGATGCAATCCGGCCCGCCTGATGCAAACCCGCCTCAGTAGCGGTAGTGATCCGACTTGAACGGCCCTTCGACCTTCACGCCGATATAATCGGCCTGATCGGGGCGCAGTTCGGTCAGTTTCACGCCGATCCGCTTCAGATGCAGACGGGCGACCTTTTCATCCAGCGCCTTGGGCAGGATATAGACGCCCGGCGCATAGTCCTGGCCCTTGGTCCACAATTCGATCTGAGCCAGAACCTGATTGGTAAAGCTGGCCGACATCACAAAGGACGGATGGCCGGTGGCATTGCCCAGGTTCAACAGACGGCCTTCGGACAGCAGAATGATGCGATTGCCCGAAGGCATTTCGATCATGTCCACCTGATCCTTGATATTGGTCCATTTGTGGTTCTTCAGGGCAGCCACCTGAATTTCATTGTCGAAATGGCCGATATTGCCGACGATGGCCATGTTCTTCATCGCGCGCATATGCTCGATGCGGATCACGTCCTTGTTGCCGGTGGTGGTGATGAAGATGTCGGCGCTATCGACCACATCTTCCAGCAGCACGACCTCGAATCCGTCCATTGCTGCCTGCAGCGCGCAGATCGGATCGACCTCGGTCACCTTCACCCGGGCACCCGCACCCTGCAGCGAGGCGGCAGAGCCCTTGCCCACATCACCATAACCGCAAACCACGGCAACCTTGCCGGCCATCATCGTGTCGGTGGCGCGACGGATGCCATCGACCAGCGATTCCTTGCAGCCGTATTTGTTGTCGAATTTCGACTTGGTGACGGAATCGTTCACGTTGATCGCCGGGAAAGGCAGCTGGCCCTTCTTGTGCAGATCATACAGGCGATGCACGCCGGTGGTCGTTTCTTCCGACACGCCCTTGATTTCGGCGCGCTGCTTGGTGAACCAGCCGGGGCTTGCAGCCAGACGCTTCTTGATCTGGTTGAACAGGCAGACCTCTTCTTCCGAGGTCGGCACTTCGATCAGGCCGGTTTCGCCCGCTTCGACGCGTGCCCCCAGCAGGATGTACAGCGTCGCATCGCCGCCATCATCCAGGATCATGTTGCAGGTGCCGCCTTCGCCGCCGAACTGGAAGATCCGGTCGGTATAATCCCAATATTCCGCAAGGGTTTCGCCCTTGATCGCGAAGACCGGGGTGCCGCTTTCCGCGATCGCCGCCGCCGCGTGATCCTGTGTCGAAAAGATGTTGCACGAGGCCCAGCGCACATCGGCACCCAGCGCCTTCAGCGTTTCGATCAGCACGGCGGTCTGAATGGTCATGTGCAGGCTGCCCGCGATGCGTGCGCCCTTGAGCGGTTGGGCCGAGCCATACTCTTCACGCAGTGCCATCAGCCCCGGCATTTCGGTTTCCGCAATATCCAGTTCCTTGCGGCCAAAACCTGCCAGCGCGATGTCCTTGACGATGTAATCCTTCGGCATCCGCCGCTCTCCTTGCCTTGTCATTTGGTGCTGAGATAGCACTCTGATGCGATGCGGACAATGTTCAGGGAAAATTGGTCGAATTATGACGGAAAAGCGAAACAATCGCGCAAAGCCCGCGCGGGCCTGGCAGCGCATGCTGTCGGGGCGGCGGCTGGACTTGCTGGACCCGACGCCGATGGACATTGAAGTGGCCGATATTGCCCATGGCCTGGCCTTTGTCGCACGCTGGAACGGCCAGACCCATGGCGACTATCCCTATTCCGTGGCCGAACATTCCCTGCTGGTCGAGGCGATCTTTGCCGAGCAGAACCCCGGCATCGGCGCGCGCTGGCGTCTGGCGGCCCTGCTGCACGACGCGCCCGAATATGTGATCGGTGACATGATCAGCCCGGTGAAAGCGGCAGTAGGCCCGGCCTATGGCGAATTGGATGCCAGATTGACAGCGGCCATTCATATCCGCTTTGGCCTGCCCGCCCAATTGCCTGCGCCAATCAAAAAGGCGATCAAGGCCGCCGACAAGGTTTCCGCCTGGATGGAGGCAGTTCAGATCGCAGGCTTTTCCGTGGAAGAAGCGAACCGCCTGTTTGGCAGGCGGCCCGCGCTTTGCGATCGGTTTGAAATCCGGTTGCGTCCTGCGCCGGAAGTCCGGGCCGATTATACGGCCCGCCATGCGGCCTTGTTGGCCGAAATGGGTTAGGCCGACAGATCTTCGGGCGTCTTGCCTTCGGCCAGAGCCTCGGCAAACCAGCGCGGCTTGCGGCCACGTCCCGACCAGGTATCCGACGGATTGGCGGGATTGGCATATTTGGCCGAGGCCGGTGCGCGCTTGCGGGTCACCTGCACGCCGGTCAGTTCGGCAAGGGTGAACCCCATTTCGCGCGCCCGCTCTTCCAATTCGGCCAGCGCTTCTTTCTTCTTGCGGTCTTCGTAACCTGCGATCGCCTTGGCGACCTGGTTCTGCAAATCCTTCAACTCTTTAAGCGAAAGGGCATTAAGATCCATGATACGGTCCTCTGGGTTCCAGAGGGCAGAAATTGTCCTCTGGCCGATTTAGTGGTGCCGCATTTTATGGATCAACAATCGCGCTCTGGCAATTGATTATTTCGGGCTGCGCTTTGCGAGAATACGCTGCAGGGTGCGCCGGTGCATATTCAGCCTCCGGGCAGTTTCTGATACGTTCCGATCGCACATTTCGTACACCCGCTGGATATGCTCCCAGCGCACTCGGTCTGCCGACATCGGATTTTCCGGCGGTTCGGGCAGCAATTCCCCACGCGCCAAAAGCGCATTCGTTACTTCATTTGCATCTGCTGGTTTAGAAAGATAATCAATCGCGCCAATTTTAACGGCCGCAACAGCAGTCGCAATTGCACCATAACCAGTCAGCACAACGATGCGACAATCGGGGCGCCGTTCGCGCAGGGCTTCGACCACATCCAGGCCGTTGCCATCTTCCAGCCGCAGATCGACGACCGCATAGGCGGGGGCGCGCGCCATGGCGATGGCCTTACCAGCAGCCACGCTTTCTGCGGTTTCGGGGATGAAACCGCGCTTTTCCATGGCCTTGGCCAGACGCTTTACAAAGGCCTCGTCATCATCGACCAGCAGAAGGGATCTGTCCGGGCCAAGTTCGGCCGTCATGTCCTCAACCATCTTGCGTCACCCTTCGCATTTTCCCATCAGCGGCAAACCTAGGGCGGTATGACCGGAAGGTCAATTTTTCACAAGCTTTTGCGCGGCATCGACATAACAGGCGACGTTATCGGCCATCTGCTGCGGCGTGGTTTCGCGCTTGTAGAATTCGGCAAAGCCGGTGCCGGGCAGAACCAGATAGGTAAAGGTCGAATGATCGACCAGATAGAATTCATCCTCGGCCGGTTGCGCCTTGAAATAGGTCTTGTAGGCCTGCGATGCCGCCTTCACCTGTTCCGGGCTGCCGGTCAGACCGATCATCTTCGGGTGCAGGTTTGCCGCAAAATCCTTCACCACTTCGGGCGTATCGCGCTGCGGATCGATGGAAATGAACACCGGGGTCACATCAACCCCCTTGGCATCCAGCAGATCGATCGCCTCGGCGTTGCGGGCATTGTCCAGCGGGCAGACATCGGGGCAGAAGGTATAACCGAAATAGACCAGCGAAGGCTTGGTGATCACCTCGGCATCGGTCACCGTTCGGCCATCGCCATTGACCAGCGTGAAGGGTCCGCCAATCGCCCCGCCCCCGACGGCACCTGCCCGGCAGGCGGCAAAGGGGTCAGAGTTGCGGGGCATCTGGGTATAAACGATCAGCCCCCCGATCATGGCCACCACTGCCGCCATCGCAACCCCTGCATACAGCCTTTGCATCCCGCTCTCCCGCGCTATGTGACGTGATCCGCATCCGGCCGCATTGATCCACCAGTTGCGCCCCGGTAACAATGCCAAAGTAACCGCCTGCGACAGCATGGGCCAGCATATGAACCTTCCCGATATCGTGAACATCGCGGCTGACAGCCGGACCGATTTCCTGCGCCTGCGCACCCTGACCCTGATCCGCTGGACCGCGATTGCCGGGCAGGTGGCGGCGCTGCTGGTGGCCGATCCGATCTATGGCATCGATCTGCCCCTGGGGATGTGCCTGTTGGTTGTCGGGGCTTCGGCCATTGCCAATCTGGTGTTCACCTTTCTCTATCCGCAGAATACCCGGCTGACCGATCAGCAGGTGTTTCTGGTGCTGCTGTTCGATCTGGCGCAACTGGCGGCGCTGTTGTGGTTGACGGGCGGGCTGAGCAATCCTTTTGCGCTGCTGATCCTTGCCCCCGTCACCATTTCGGCCACCACGCTGGAAGGCCGCGCCACGATGATCCTGGGCGCAACGGCGGTGGCGCTGGTATCGGTATTGGCCTGGTCGGCCCTGCCGCTGGTGTTGCCGGGCACGGGTGAACTGGCCATGCCGCCACTGTTTGCCGTCGGGTTCTGGCTGGCCATCGTCATCGGCATTGCCTTTCTGGGAAGCTATGCGCACCGGGTTTCCGCTGAAATCCGGTCGATGCAAAAAGCCTTGCTTGCCACGCAGATGGCGCTTGCCCGCGAACAGAAGCTGACAGATCTGGGCGGGGTGGTGGCGGCAGCAGCGCATGAGCTGGGCACGCCTCTGGCCACGATCAAGCTGGTCAGCGCCGAGCTGATGGAAGAGCTGGACGATCTGCCCGATCTGCGGGCCGATGCCGAACTGATCCGCGAACAGGCCGACCGGTGCCGCGATATCCTGCGGTCCATGGGACGTGCGGGCAAGGATGATCGCCATTTGCGGCAGGCCCCCTTGTCGGTGGTGCTGCGCGAGGCGGCGGAACCGCATCTGTCCCGTGGCAAGACCGTGCATTTCCTGCTGGAAGGCCCCGATCCTGCCGAAAGAGAGCCTGACATCCTGCGCCGCCCCGAAATCATCCACGGGCTGCGCAACCTGATCCAGAACGCGGTCGATTTCGCCGCCAGCGACGTCTGGGCCGAGGCGCGCTGGTCAGACGGCCATCTGACCCTGCGCATCGTGGACGATGGCCCCGGCTATCCGCCGCATGTGATTGGCCGGATCGGCGATCCGTTCATGCGCAGCCGCAGGCCCTCTGACACGGCGCAGCGCCCGGAATATGAAGGGATGGGCCTAGGCCTGTTCATCGCCAAAACCCTGCTGGAACGCAGCGGTGCCGAACTGACATTTGCCAATGGCGGCCCCGAAGCCGCGCCCCGCAGTGGCGCGATTGTCGAACTGACATGGCCCATGGCGCGCATCGCTGCCGCGCGCGAGGCGCTTGGCGAGAACACGCCAAATCACTGACCGATCAAAACCGGGTGACCTTGATTAACCACGCCTTAACCCTTTTCCCGACATCCTTGGCTTGATACGTCTTGAACTGGGGGAAAAGATGGATCTGGATCTGCCGATGGCCCTTGGGCTGCTGGTGACCTCGATACTGGCGGCGATCACCGGGGTGCTGGCGGTGGCAGCGCTGCAAAAGCGCGGCGACAGCCGCCGCGGCACCATCTTTGCAGATCGCGGGGGCGGAACCACGTTTCTGTTTGACGGCGATGCGCTCGTCGATGCGACCCCCAACGCCCGCGCCCTGCTGTCGCTGGGCTCGGCGGGTGGGGCGGCCTGGTCACGGCTGCGCGCCCATATGCAGGACCGTTTTCCCGATTTCGACAGGGCGCTGGACAGATTGCCCGACGAAGGGGTTCTGGCGCTGACAGCCACTGACCGATCCATGGTGCTTTCTGCCGAAATGCGCGGCGGGCTGACCCGCATCACCTTGATGGATATGGAAGAAGAACTGTCCAGCGGTGGTGCCGATCTGCTGACACTTCGCGCGATCACCGAGGAACTGGCGCAATTGCGTTCGGTTCTGGCACAGGCCCCGATCATGGCCTGGCGTGAATCGGCGCAGGGGCAGATCGTCTGGGCCAATTCGGCCTATCTGCTGCGCGCCAGCCAGGACCTTGATCCCGGGCAAGACATGACCTGGCCCCTGCCCCGACTGTTCGAAACCGGCGCTGCGCCCCACAATGGCAGCAACCAGCGCCAGAAACTGCAACGCAGCGGCGGCAAGGAAAACTGGTTCGAACTGGTGCAGCATCAGGACGGCCAGAACCAGGTGAATTACGCCCTGCCCGCCGATGCGCTGATTGCGGCCGAAGATGCACTGCGCGATTTTACCCAGACGTTGACCAAGACCTTTGCCCATCTGCCAATCGGGCTGGCAATCTTTGACCGGCAGCGCCAACTGGCCCTGTTCAATCCTGCCCTGCTGGAACTTACGGGTCTGCCGCCGGATTTCCTGTCAATGCGCCCCACGCTGTTTGCCCTGCTGGACGGGATGCGCGAACGCAACATGATCCCGGAACCCAAGGATTACCGGACCTGGCGCAAACAGATGGTCGATCTGGAAAAGGCGGCCTCCAGCGGCCTTTACGAAGAAACCTGGAGCCTGCCGGGCGGCCAGACCTATCGCGTGATCGGGCGGCCGCACCCCAACGGGGCCATGGCACTGATGATCGAGGATATCTCGACCGAGATTTCGCGCATCCGCCGCTATCGTGCCGATCTGGAACTGGGGCAGGCGGTGATCGACGAATTTGATCAGGGCTTGGCCGTGTTTTCCTCAACCGGGCAATTGGTGATGACCAATGCCGCCTATGACGATCTCTGGGGCAATGATCCGTCCACTTCGGTTATCAATGCCACCATTTCCGGCCTGTGCAATCATTGGCGCGATCATTGTGCCCCCACGACGTTCTGGGCCGAAGCGGCCAGGTTTCGCACCTGCGAGATCAGCCGCGATCAAGGTCTGCATAGCGAATTGCGTCTGGTCGATGGCCGTTTGGTGGAGTGCCGGTTCAGCGCCCTGCCCGGCGGATCAACCCTTGTCCGGTTCCGTCTGCTGGGGCGGGATGGCAGCGGTTTGCAAGGCGATACCCGCAGTCCCGCGCTGAAGACCGCCTGACACGGGCTTGCAGCCGCAGCGGGGGCGGGTAAGATCGCGGCCATGACCCGTCTTGATCTTTTCCTGCCCGATGACACGGCAACCACGCGGCTGGGCCAATGCTGGGCGGAACAGGCAGGCCCGGGCATGACCTTGCTGCTGTCGGGCCAGATCGGTGCCGGAAAGACCCATTTTGCGCGCGCCCTGATTCAGTCCCGGCTGGGGGCGGGGACCGAGGTGCCCTCACCCAGTTTCACCCTGATCCAGACCTATGAAGATGACCGGGGCGATATCTGGCATGTCGATCTGTACCGCCTGTCCCATCCCGATGAGGTGATCGAACTGGGGCTGGAGGCAGCCTTTTCCAGCGCGATCTGCCTGATCGAATGGCCCGACAGATTGGGCAAGCTCGCCCCGCAAGACGCAATCAGGCTGGAGTTTTACGTCGAAGGCGACGGGCGACGGGTTGTCATGACAGGGCCAGAACCCATCCTGACGCGGCTGTCCGACGATTGGGGCCGGGCATGACCACCCGCCGCGATCTGTCAGACCGGTTCATCACCCGCGCCGGATGGGCGCAGGCCGAACGGCGCTTTCTGGCGGGGGATGCATCGGACCGCAGCTATGATCGCCTTGTGATGGCGGGGCAAAGCGCGGTCTTGATGGATGCCCCCCCGGGCAAGGGCGATGATCCTGCCGCCTTTATCGCGATTGCGCGGCACCTGACGGGCCTTGGCCTTTCGGCCCCGCATATTCTGGCGCAGGATCTGGATCATGGCTTTCTGCTGATCGAGGATCTGGGCGATGCGCTGTTTGCCAGACTCCTTGCGCAATCGCCCGGGCGTGAGCTGCCGCTTTATGCGCTCGCCGCAGATGCCCTGCTGCATCTGCAGGCCACCCCCGCGCCCCCCGGCCTGATCGACCTGACCGCTGCCGAATGGGCGGAAGCGGCCACCTTTGCGCTGGATTGGTATCGCCGGGGAATCACCGGCGATACGGGCGACCGTGCCGGATTTGTCCGGGCGCTGACCGATGCGATGGGCCGCCACGCCGATGGGCCGCGCGTGCTGATCCTGCGCGATTTTCACGCCGAAAACCTGCTGCACCTGCCCGACCGTTCCGGGGTGGCGCAGGTTGGTCTGCTGGATTTCCAATTGGCGCAGATGGGCCAGCCCGCCTATGATCTGGTGTCGCTGCTGCAGGATGCCCGCCGCGACGTCAGCCCCGACACCGAAGCGGCGATCCTAGCCCGTTTTGCCGCCCGAACCGGCACGACAGAGGCCGCCTATGCCACGCTTGGTGCGCAACGCGCGCTGCGCATCATCGGCGTTTTTGCCCGGCTGTGTATCCATGGCGGCAAACCGGGCTACCTGCGGCTGCTGCCCCGCGTCTGGGGCCAGTTGCAGCGCAATCTGGCCCATCCCGCGCTGGCCGATCTGGCCGCAATCTGCCGCGACACGCTGCCCGAACCCAGCCCCGACCATCTTGCAAGGATTGCCGCGCAATGCCCCAGCCCCGCGCCCTGATGCTGTTTGCGGCGGGCTTTGGCACCCGGATGGGCGCCCTGACCGCCGACCGGCCCAAACCGTTGATCCCGGTTGCGGGCCGGGCGCTGATTGATCACGCGCTCGATCAGGCCGAGGGGCTGGCGCTCGATCGGATCGTGGTCAATGTGCATTACCGCGCCGATCAAATCCGCACCCATCTGGCAGGCCGACCCGATGTGATGATTTCCGACGAAACAGCCGCGATCCTTGAAACCGGCGGCGGGCTGCGGGCGGCCCTGCCGCTATTGGGCGCAGACCCGGTCTTTGTCATGAACAGCGACAGCGTCTGGACCGGGCAGAACCCGCTGGTGCAGCTTGCCGCCGCATGGGATCCGGCGCGTATGGATGTGCTGCTGCTGCTGCTGCCCGCCGCCGATTTCACCGGCCATCGCGGCAGCGGCGATTTTCTGATGGATGCCGATGGGCGGTTGCAACGCGCCGCAGGGCAGCCGGGGCTGACCTATATCGGCGCCCATATCACGCAAACCGACCGTCTGGCCGATATTCCACAGCAGGTCTTTTCGCTCAATCTGCTCTGGGATCAGGCGATTGCCCGTGGCCGGGCTTTCGGGTTGATCCATCAGGGTGGCTGCGCCGATGTGGGCCGCCCGGACAGCATCCCCCTGGCCGAGGCCCTTTTGGCCGATGTTTGACCCCAGCCCCAAACCCCGCGTCTTTGCCCTGGCCCCCGGCGTGGATTTTCCCGCCGGTCTGGTACAGGGCCTGACCGAACGCATGCAGGGCCAGCCGCCCGAGGCGATGGCGCGGGTGCAGCTTTTCGTGAACACGCAAAGGATGCGGCGGCGGATCACCGAATTGCTGACCCGGTCGGGCGCGCGCTTTCTGCCGCGTATCCGTCTGGTCACCGATCTGGCGCTCGAGGCTGCCTTGCAAGGCATCCCCGCCGCCGTGCCCCCCCTGCGCCGCAGGTTGGAGCTGACGCAACTTGTGGCGCGGCTGCTGGATGCGCAGCCCGATCTGGCCCCGCGATCCGCGCTGTTCGATCTGGCCGACAGTCTGGCCGGGCTGATGGATGAAATGCAGGGCGAAGGCGTGCCGCCCGAGGTGATCCAGCACCTGGATGTATCGAACCATTCGGCGCATTGGACGCGGACGCAATCCTTCATGCAGATCCTTGCGCCGTTTTTCGGCACCGACGAGGCCCCGGACCCCGAGGCCCGGCAACGCCGCGTGGTCGAGGCTTTGGCGCAGCTGTGGCACACCGCTCCGCCCGCCGATCCGGTGATCGTGGCCGGGTCAACCGCTTCGCGCGGCACGACGCTGCTGTTCATGCAGGCCGTCGCCGCGCTGCCGCAGGGGGCGCTGGTGCTGCCCGGCTATGACCGCGACCTGCCCGCGGCGATCTGGGACAGCATGGCCGATGCGCTGACCGCCGAAGACCATCCGCAATACCGGTTTCGCCGGTTGATGGACCGGCTGGCCCTGACCCCGGATGACATTGACGACTGGACCGACCTGCCACCCCCCAGCCCGGCGCGCAACCGGCTGGTGTCCTTGTCGCTGCGCCCCGCGCCGGTGACCGATCAATGGCTGGTCGAAGGCGCGCGGCTGGATGATCTGGCCGAAGCCACATCGGGCATGACGCTGATCGAGGCTGAAAGCCCGCGCGACGAAGCGCTGGCGATTGCCCTGATCTTGCGCGAAGCCGCCGAAAACGGCACTGTGAGCGCCCTTGTGACCCCCGATCGGAACCTGACCCGGCAGGTAACCGCCGCGCTGGACCACTGGGGCATCGTCCCCGATGACAGTGCCGGGCGGCCGCTTGCGCTGTCTGCGCCCGGTCGGCTGTTGCGCCACATCACGCGCGTGATGGGCACAAGGCTGACGGCCGAGGCCCTGCTGACCGTGCTGAAACATCCGCTGGTGGCCAGCGATGCCCGGCGCGGCGAACATCTGCGGCTGACGCGCGAGCTGGAACTGAAGCTGCGCAAATATGGCCCGCCCTTCCCTGATGCCGAAAGCCTGCGGCACTGGGCCAGCCAGCATGACGATGGCCCGGTCTGGGCCGAATGGGTGATCGACACGCTTCTGGGGCTGGAAAGCCTGGGGCGCGCAACCTTGGTAGATCACCTGGCGGGCCATCTGACACTCGCCGAACGGCTGTGCCGCGGGCCATGGGGCAAGGGGACCGGTGCGCTCTGGCTGCATGCGGCGGGGCAAGAGGCGGCCAGAGTGGTGGGTGCCCTGCAGGCCGAAGCTGCAGCAGGCGGTATTCTGGGGCTGGCCGATTACCGCGATCTGTTCGATGCGGTAATCAGCCGGGGCGAGGTGCGCGAAGACATCCCGCCGCCGCATCCGCATCTGATGATCTGGGGCACGCTGGAGGCCCGGGTTCAGGGCGCCGAACTGGTGATCCTGGGCGGGTTGAACGATGGCATCTGGCCGCAATTGCCGCCGCCCGACCCCTGGCTGAACCGCAAGATGCGCAAGGATGCGGGTCTGCTGTTGCCGGAACGCCGGATCGGCCTGTCGGCACATGATTACCAACAGGCCATCTGCGCCCCCCGCGTGGTGCTGACCCGCGCCCGCCGCGATGCCGAGGCCGAATGTGTGCCTTCGCGCTGGCTGAACCGGCTGACCAACCTTCTGGGCGGCTTGCCGGACAAGGGCGGCCCGGCGGCACTGGCCGCGATGCGGGCGCGGGGGGCAGAGTGGCTGCGTCTGGCCGATGCGCTGGAACGCCCGGTAGCCGAGGAACCCATGGCCCATCGCCCGGCCCCGCGTCCCCCGGTGGCGCATCGCCCGCGTGAACTGGCGCTAACCCGCATCGCCACCCTGATCCGTGACCCCTATGCCGTTTATGCCCGCTATATCCTGCGGCTGAAAAAGCTCGACCCGCTGCATCGCAGCCCGGATGCAAGGCTGCGCGGCACCATCCTGCATGAAATTCTGGAACGCTTTGTCAAAGAGCGGGAACCCGAAACCCGGGCCGGGGCACGCCTGCGCCTGTTGTCGATTGCCGAACAGGTTCTGGGGGAAAAAGTGCCATGGCCCGCCGCCCGCGCCCTGTGGCAGGCCCGGCTGGACCGCGCAGCGGATTTCTTTCTGGATCATGACAGCATGGCCGGTGGCATTCCGGTGAGCCTTGAGAAAAAAGGCTCTGTTCGGCTGGAGCCGCATGATTTCACGCTGTCCGGCACGCCCGACCGGATTGATGAACTGCCCGACGGGCGGCTGCATATCATTGATTACAAGACCGGCACGCCGCCCACGCAAAAGCAGCAGGCGCAATTCGACAAACAGTTGTTGCTGGCCGCAGCCATGGCCGAAAGGGGCGGGTTTGACCGGCTGGGCCCGCGTGAGGTGGCACGGATCAGCTATGTCGGGCTGGGGTCAAAGCCCAAGATCGAGGCCACCGAGATCACGCCCGCAATCACCGGCAAGGTGTGGGAGGATCTGCACCGCCTCATCGCCCGCTACATGCAGCGCGACACCGGCTATACCGCCCGCCGCGCCGTATTCGAAAGCCGTTTTCCCGGCGATTATGACCATCTCGCCCGCTTTGGCGAATGGGACATGACCACCCAAGCCAAAGCCGAGGATGTCGGATGATCCGCAACGCCGCCAGCGAAAGGCAGGTTCAGGCCGCCGATCCGCATCATTCCACCTGGCTGGCCGCCAATGCAGGTTCGGGCAAGACCCGGGTGCTGACCGATCGCGTGGCCCGGCTGCTGCTGGCGGGGGTGGAACCCGCGCGCATCCTGTGCCTGACCTATACCAAGGCCGCAGCGACCGAGATGCAGAACCGGCTGTTCCGGCGTCTGGGCGAATGGGCGATGAAACCCGAGGCCGATCTGCGCAAGGCTCTGGTCGATCTGGGCATCGCGGGCGATGTGTCACAAACCACGCTGGCCGAGGCGCGGCGGCTGTTCGCCCGCGCCATTGAAACGCCGGGGGGGCTGCGGATTCAGACGATCCACAGCTTCTGCGCCACCCTGCTGCGCCGCTTTCCGATGGAGGCGGGTGTTTCGCCCCAATTCACCGAAATGGATGACCGGGCGGCCACGCTGCTGCGCGACGAAATCGTTGAGGAAATGGCCGATCATCTGGCCCCCGAAGCCGTGTCTGATCTGGCAAGCCTGTATACCGGCGAGGATTTCGCCCAGCTGACCGCCGAAATTGCCCGCAACGCGGCCCAATTCGTGCCGCCCCTCGGCCCGGCGGAATGCGCGGCGCTGTTCGGCTTGCCCCCGGACATGACCGAAGCCGCGTTATTGGATGCGGTCCTGCTGGGAGGAGAGGCCGAATTGTTGGCCGATGCCGGCAATATCCTGCTGGGCGGTTCCACGAATGATGCCAAGACCGGGGCAAAAATCGTCTCTATTCGGCTGGAATCGCCAGGTATGGCCACTCTGTCCGATCTGGAATCCGCGCTGCTGTTTGGCGAATCCAAGGTTGAAGGCAAAAGCTATACCGCGCGGCTGGAGGCCATTGCCACCAAGGCAACCCAGCCGAAACTGGCACATCTGCAGGATCGCCTGAACGCGCTGATGCTGCGGGTCGAGGCGGCCCGGCCCTTGCGCATCGGCCTGCAGGCCGCGCGCAAGACCGCCACCTTGCACCGCTTTGCGGCGGCCTTCCTGCCGCTTTATTCTGCGCGCAAACAGGCACGCGGGGCGCTGGATTTCGATGATCTGATCGCCCGCGCCAAGGCACTGCTGACCGATCCTTCGGTCGCGCAATGGGTGCTGTTCCGGCTGGATGGCGGGATTGACCATATCCTGGTGGACGAGGCGCAGGATACCTCGCCCGACCAATGGAAGGTGATCGAACTTCTGGCGCAGGAATTCACCTCGGGTCAGGGCGCGCGGGATGTGGAACGCACGATCTTTGTCGTCGGCGATCAGAAGCAATCGATCTATTCCTTTCAGGGGGCCGATGTTTCGGCCTTTGCCCGCATGCGCGACAGCTTTGCCGAACGGCTGGCGCTGATCGACGCCCCATTCCAGTCGATGCAGTTGGAATATTCCTTCCGGTCTTCGCCCGCGATCCTGTCTTTGGTCGATCGCACCTTTCCGAATGCCGCACATGCGGCTCTGGGCGGCGCTTCGAGACATATTGCCTTCCGCGATGCCATGCCCGGACGTGTGGAAATCTGGCCCCCCATCCCGGCGGGCGAAACCCCGGAAGATGAGGATTGGACCAATCCGGTTGACCTGATTACCGGCGAACATCACGCGGCGCAACTGGGCCGCCGCGTGGCCGAACGGATCAAGGCCATTCTGGAAGCCGGAACGGCAATCCCCACCGAAGAGGGCCCCCGCCCTGCCCATGCCGGGGATTTTCTGGTTCTGGTGCGGCGTCGGTCCCCCCTGTTTGCCGAGGTGATCCGCGCCTGCAAGGCCGCTGGCCTGCCGATTGCCGGGGCCGACCGGCTGCATCTGGGCGGCGAACTGGCGGTGAAGGACATCAGCGCGACACTGGCCTTTCTGGCCATGCCCGAAGATGATCTGGCACTGGCCGAGGCGCTGCGCTCGCCGCTGTTCGGCTGGACCGAGGCGCAGCTTTATGCGCTGGCACAGCCGCGCAAGGGCTATCTCTGGGCCGCCTTGCGCGGGGCCGAGGGGCACGAAGAAACCCGGGCAATCCTGCAGGATCTGCGGGATCAGGCCGATTATCTGCGCCCCTTTGACCTGATCGAACGCCTGCTGACGCGCCATGATGGCCGCCGCAAATTGCTGGCGCGGCTGGGGGCCGAGGCCGAAGACGGAATTGATGCCCTGCTTGCCCAGGCGCTGGCCTATGAACGGTCGGATGTGCCCAGCCTGACCGGGTTCCTGACCTGGCTGCAAAGCGATGATGTGGATATCAAGCGCCAGATGGACAGTGCCGGGCAAAAGATCCGGGTGATGACCGTGCATGGCGCCAAGGGTCTGGAGGCGCCTATCGTCATCCTGCCTGACACCGCCGATTACACCGCCCGCGACCGGGATGAAGTGCTGCGCCTGGCAGGCACCGCGGTGTGGCGCATGGCAGGGGCCGAAAGCCCCGCCGCCATGGCCTTCGCGCAGGGCGAACGGTCGGCGCTGGCCAAGGCCGAAAGCCTGCGGCTGCTCTATGTCGCGCTGACACGGGCGCAAAGCTGGCTGATCGTGGCGGCTGCGGGCAAGCTGGCGGCGCAGAAATCCGACGATGCGCCGCCCGCCTGGTATGATCTGATCCGCAGCGCCGCGATGGACCTTGGCGCGACAGCAGATGCGGCGGGGGGGCTGAGCTATCAGTTCGGAGACTGGCCCACAGCCGAAAACGTCTCTGTTCCTGCGGAATTGGGCGCTCCGATTGGCCTGCCGGACTGGGCCATCCGCCCCGCAGCGCCACCTCCGCCTGTGGAAAAGACCATCAGCCCGTCCGATCTGAGTGGCGCAAAGACCATTCTGGGTGACGCCGAGGGCGAACAGCCGGATGCCCGTCAGCGCGGCACCTGGCTGCACGCCCTGCTGGAACATCTGCCGGTGATCGACGCCGCCGAATGGCCGGCGATTGCCGCCGCACTGATCCCCGATGCAGGGCTGCGCGACACCTTGCTGGCCGAGGCCGCCGCGCTGATCACGGCCCCGCACCTGAAGGATATCTTCGCGCCGGATGCGCTGACCGAGGTCGCTGTCACGGCAGACCATGAGGGGCAGCGGCTGTTCGGCACGATCGACCGGCTTCTTGTGCGGCCTGATCATGTGCTGGTGGTGGATTACAAATCCAACGCCATCGTCCCCGACCGGGCCGAGGATGTGCCCGAAGGTCTGCTTCGGCAGATGGCGGCATACCGGGGGGCCTTGGCGCAAATCTATCCTGACAAGCGGATCGACTGTGCGATCCTCTGGACCCGAACCGCGCAGCTTATGCGGCTCTAACCCGCCATAAACGCATCCACTTCGGCAGCCGAGGCGATCGCCTGTGCCGCCCCCGGGCGCGTCACCTGCAGGGCCGAGGCCGCCGCCGCCCTGCGCATGGCCGATACCCGGTCAAGGCCAAGATCAAGCGCCGCCGCGAGCGTGCCAATGAAGGTATCCCCCGCGCCGGTGGTATCGACCGGATCAACGCGGAAGGCGGGCACGAAAAGCGGCTCCGTTCCAGCCGAAATCCATTCGGCCCCCTGCGCGCCTTTGGTGATGAGACAATCCATCTGCGGCAGTGCCCCCAACGCGGCGCGGGTCTGTTCGGCCTCGATTTCATTCATCACCATCAGGCCCGTATGCGGCAAGACCGCCCGGACCGCTGCAATATCAAAGGGGGCCGCCGAATAGATCACACACAGCCCGCGCGCCGCCGCAATTGCCGCCGCCTCGGTCTGGGCCGAGGTTTCGTTCTGGATCAGCAGCGTATCGCCGGGGCCAGCGCCATCCAGCGCGGCCTGCACCATGGCGGGCGTCACCGCCCGATTGGCCCCGGGATAGATGACGATGGCATTTTCGGCCCCAGGATCGACATTGATGATCGCATGGCCCGTGGGTTCGGACAGCAGGCTGACGCCCGACAGATCAACGCCATAGGCGCGCAGCTGATCCAGCACCCAGTCACTGTTCGGCCCTATTGCCCCGATATGCACGGCCCGCGCCCCGGCCCGTGCAGCGGCAACGGACTGGTTGGCGCCCTTGCCCCCCAAACCCTGCGCATAGGCCTGCGCCGAAAGGGTTTCCCCCGGCGCAGGCAGGTGCGGCACGCGGTAAACATGGTCGATATTGATCGAACCCAGATTGTATACCGTCATGGCCCGCGCCCCCTTTTAGCCGATCTTGCAGGCAGCCAGCGCTGCCATGTTCAGGATATCGTTCACCGTCGAATTGGTCGAACAGATCTGGATCGGCTTTTTCACCCCAGTCAGAATCGGGCCGATCACGGTCGCCCCGGCCATTTCCTGCATCAGCTTGACCGAGATCGAGGCCGAATGCCGCGCCGGAACCACCAGAATATTGGCCGGGCCCGACAGGCGGCAGAACGGATATTGCGCCATGGCCTGCGGGTTCAGCGCCACATCCACGGCCATTTCGCCATCATATTCGAAATCGACCTTCATATCGTCCAGCACGCGCGGCGCATCATGCATCTTGGTTGCACGTTCCGACACCGGATAGCCGAAGGTCGAAAAGCTGACGAAAGCCACGCGCGGCTCCAGCCCCAGACCGCGGGCCACGCTCGCCGAGCGGACAGCGATCTGCGCCAGATCTTCGGCATCGGGCCATTCATGCACCAGCGTATCGCTGATCAGCACGATCCGGCCCTTGTGCAGCAGCGCCGTCACCCCCACGGCCCCATCTGCCGCCTTGGCATCGAAGACATGGTTGATAAGGCTGAGAACATGGGCCGATTTGCGGGTGGCCCCGGTGATCAGCCCGTCGCCATGGCCATGCGCCAGCATGAGCGAGGAAAAGACGTGCCGGTCGCGGGTGGCCAGACGGCGGATATCGTGATCGTCAAACCCCTGCCGCTGCAGACGTTTGTAGAGAAAATCCTTGTACTGGTCGAGATGGCGGGAATTGCCGGCATTCACCACTTCCAGCTCGCGCACGGCATCCTGCAGACCTGCGCCTTCCAGCTTTTCGCGCACGTCGCTTTCGCGGCCCACCACCAGCGCCTTGCCCAGACCAGCGCGCTGATAGGCGACGGCGGCGCGCAGCACGCGGGGATCATCGCCTTCGGCAAAGATCATCCGGGCCTGCGCGGCCTTGGCGCGGGCATGCACCCCCTGCAGGATCGAGGCGGTCGGGTCCATCCGCGCCTTCAGGCTGGCCTCATAGCCCTTCAGATCGATGATCGGGCGGCGGGCCACGCCGGTATCCATGCCCGCCTTGGCAACGGCAGGTGGGATGACATGGATCAGACGCGGGTCAAAGGGCGTCGGGATGATGTAATCGCGCCCGAAAGAGAGCTTGCGGCCATAGGCCATCGCAACTTCATCCGGCACATCCTCACGCGCGAGGGCAGCGAGGGCCTTGGCGCAGGCGATCTTCATCTCGTCATTGATCGCGCGGGCATGAATATCCAGCGCCCCCCGGAACAGATAGGGGAAGCCGAGGACGTTATTGACCTGGTTCGGATAATCGCTGCGCCCGGTGGCCACGATGGCATCGGCGCGCACGGCATGGGCCTCTTCGGGGGTGATTTCCGGATCAGGGTTGGCCATGGCGAAAATGACCGGATTGTCGGCCATGCTGGCCACCATTTCGGGCGTCACCGCGCCCTTGGCCGAAACGCCCAGGAAGACATCGGCCCCGACCATCGCCTCTTCCAGCGTGCGGGCATCCGTGCGCGCGGCATGGGCCGATTTCCACTGGTTCATGCCCTCGGTACGGCCCTGCCAGATCACGCCCTTGGTGTCGCACATGATGCAATTGTCATGCCGCGCCCCCATCGCCTTGAGCAGTTCAAGACAGGCTATGCCCGCCGCTCCTGCCCCGTTCAGCACGATGCGCACATCTTCGATCTTCTTGCCGCTGATCTCCAACGCGTTGATCAGACCGGCGGCGCAGATCACCGCCGTACCGTGCTGATCGTCATGGAACACCGGAATGTCCATGATCTCTTTCAGGCGCTGTTCAATGATGAAACATTCCGGCGCCTTTATGTCTTCAAGGTTGATGCCGCCGAAGGTCGGCCCCATCAGCGAAACGGCCTTGATGATTTCATCGGCGTCTTCGGTATCAAGCTCGATATCGATGGCATTCACATCGGCAAAGCGCTTGAACAGCACCGCCTTGCCTTCCATCACCGGCTTGGACGCCAGCGCCCCCAGATTGCCAAGGCCAAGGATCGCTGTCCCGTTGGAAATCACCGCCACCATATTGCCCTTGACCGTATAGTCATAGGCGGTTTCCGGGCGTTCCGCGATGGCCTGCACCGGCACGGCAACGCCGGGGCTGTAGGCGAGGCTCAGATCGCGCTGCGTGGCCATCGGGGTCGAGGCGACGATATCGTATTTGCCCGGGCGCGGTTCCAGGTGATAGGCAAGCGCCTCTTCGGGGGTGATCTTGGTTTTGGTCATCAGGGGGCCATCCTGTGGGGTTTCCCTGCCCTCTTAACGCCCCACAGGGCCTGTGCCAATTGCGGTTTGGCGCTTTTCGCCGCGCGGGCGCTTTTGTAGGGTCGCGGGACTGCAGGAGGACAACCCGTGACCGATGACGCCGTAACGCCGATGATGGCGCAATATCTGGAGATCAAGGCCGGCTATGCCGATGCGATCCTGTTCTACCGGATGGGCGATTTCTACGAGATGTTCTTTGCCGATGCCGAAGCGGCGGCGGCGGCCCTGGATATTGCGCTGACCAAGCGCGGCTTTCATCTGGGCGAACCGATCCCGATGTGCGGCGTGCCGGTCCATGCGGCCGAAGGCTATCTGCTGGCGCTGATCCGCAAGGGCTTTCGTGTGGCCATTGCCGAACAGATGGAAGACCCGGCCGAGGCCAAGAAGCGCGGATCGAAATCGGTGGTGCGGCGCGATGTGGTGCGGCTGGTCACGCCGGGCACCCTGACCGAAGACAGCCTGCTGGAAGCGCGGCGGCATAATTATCTGGCGGCCTTTGCCGAGGTGCGCGACGAAGGCGCGCTGGTCTGGACCGATATTTCCACTGGCGAATTGCGGGTCATGCCCTGCCCGCGCAACCGCCTGTCGCCGGAACTGGCGCGGCTTTCCCCGCGCGAAGTGCTGGTGAGCGAAGGCCTGATGGCCGAACTGGCCCCGATCATCACCGATCTGGGGGCGGCGGTCACGCCGCTGGCGCGGGCGGGGTTTGACAGCACCGGGGCCGAGCGGCGGCTGTGCGCGCTGTGGCAGGTGGGCACGCTGGAGGCTTTTGGCAGTTTCGGGCGGGCCGAGCTTTCGGCCATGGGGGCGCTGGTCGAATATCTGGATCTGACGCAGCGCGGCAAACTGCCCCTGCTGCGCCCACCCCTGCGCGAAGCCTTGGGCGGCGCCATGCAGATCGATGCCGCCACGCGGCGCAATCTGGAAATCAACGCCGCGCTGTCAGGCGGGCGGGCGGGATCGCTGCTGGACTGTGTGGACCATACGGCCACGGCAGGCGGTGCGCGCCTGCTGGAGCGGCGGTTGTCGGCACCGTCCTGTGATCTGGCGCTGATCGCCGAACGGCATGGCGCAGTTGCGCTGCTGCTCGATCACCCCCGGCTGCGCGAGGATCTGCGCAACGCCCTGCGCCGGGTGCCAGACATGGACCGGGCCCTGTCGCGGCTGGCCTTGGACCGGGGCGGGCCGCGTGACCTTGCCGCGATCCGAAATGGCCTGTCGCAGGCCGGATTGATTGCCGATCTGATGTCGGGGCAAGACAGCGCCTTGCTGGCCCGATCCAGCCAAGGGCTGCGCGGGCATGACAACCTTATTTCCCTTCTGGATCAATCACTTGTGGATGAACCTCCGCTGCTGTCGCGCGATGGCGGCTTTATCGCCAGCGGTTTTGACCCCGAATTGGACGAAACCAGACGGCTGCGCGACGAAGGCCGTGGCGTGATCGCCGGGATGCAGGCCGAGTTCATCACACGAACGGGCATACAGAGCCTGAAGATCAAACATAATAATGTGCTGGGATATTTCATCGAAACCACCTCGACCCATGCCGAACGGATGCTGGCACCGCCGCTGAATGAAACCTTCATTCACCGCCAGACCACCGCCAACCAGGTGCGCTTTACCACGGTGGAGCTGAGCGCGCTGGAAACCCGCATCCTGAATGCGGGCAATCATGCGCTGGAACTGGAGAAGCGCCACTTCGCTGCGCTGCGGCAGGCGGTGCTGGATCACGCCGGGCCGATTGGCGTGGCGGCGGCCGGGCTGGCCGAACTGGATGTCGCGGCAGGCTTTGCCGATCTGGCTGCCGCCGAAGATTGGGTCTGCCCAAAGGTGGATGGCTCGCGCGCCTTTGCGGTGCAGGCCGGGCGGCACCCGGTAGTTGAACGCGCGCTGCGCCGTCAGGGCGGCGCCCCCTTCATCGCCAATGACTGCGGGCTGACCGAAAGCGGCACGCCGGCCATCTGGCTGCTCACCGGGCCGAACATGGCCGGTAAATCGACCTTCCTGCGGCAGAACGCCCTGATCGCACTGCTGGCGCAAGCCGGATCTTTCGTTCCGGCGCGGGCCGCGCATATCGGACTGGTCAGCCAGTTGTTCAGCCGGGTTGGCGCGAGTGACGATCTGGCGCGCGGGCGATCCACCTTCATGGTGGAAATGGTGGAAACAGCCGCGATCCTGAATCAGGCCGACGACCGCGCGCTGGTCATTCTGGACGAAATCGGGCGGGGCACCGCAACCTATGACGGCTTGTCAATCGCCTGGGCGACGCTGGAACATCTGCATGATGTGAACCGCTGCCGCGCGCTGTTCGCCACCCATTACCACGAAATGACGGCGCTGGCAGGCAAACTGCCCGGCGTGGAGAACGCAACCGTCAGCGTCAAGGAATGGGAAGGCGAGGTGATCTTCCTGCATGAGGTCCGCAAGGGTGCCGCCGACCGCAGCTATGGCGTGCAGGTGGCACGGCTGGCCGGGTTGCCCGCTGCGGTGATCGACCGCGCCAAGGTGGTTCTGGAGGCGCTGGAGGCGGGCGAACGCGCGGGGGGCGGCAAGGCCAAGGCCCTGATCGACGATCTGCCGCTGTTCCGCGCAGCGCCGCCACCGCCCCCCCCTGCCCCGGCCAGACCTTCGGCGCTGGAAGCTGCCATCAAGGCAGTGAACCCCGATGAGTTGACACCGATGGCCGCGCTGAAACTGGTCTATGAATGGAAACAGGCGCTGGAGTGACCAGCGCCTGTCAGAAACCATCGGGCCGGGATCAGCCAGCGGTATTGGACGACACGCCGACCTGCGCCGGGCGCAACAGGCGGTCATGGATCAGGAAGCCTTCGGTCATCACCTGGATGATCTGACCGGCCTTGGTACCCGGCAGCGGGGCTTCGAACATGGCCTGATGCAGGTTGGGATCGAATTGGTCGCCCACTGCAGGCATGATCGGCGTAACACCGTGCTTGCCCAGCACCGAAATCAGCTCGCGCAGCGTGAGCTCCACGCCTTCGATCAGCGCAGCGGATTGGGCACGATTGTCATCCGTCACGGCATTCAGGGCGCGGCGCAGATTGTCATAAACCGGCAGCATGTCACGGGCGAGTTTTGACCCGCCAAACTGCTCCGCCTCGCGCCGGTCACGTTCGCCCCGCTTGCGGCTGTTTTCCGCATCTGCAAGGGCGCGCATGAATTTGTCGCGATATTCGTCGCGCTCTGCCCGCAGTGCTTCAAGCTCATCGGCCCCGATGAACTCTTCCAGCCCTTCCAGATTGATGTCGTTCGAACCGGCCTGGTCCTGCGCCATTTCCAAATCCTTTACCTTCGTCTTCATCCCCGGCTGCGATCGGATAGCAACCGGCCGACCAACTGCGCGGTGTAATCGACCACCGGAACCACCCGACCATAATTCAGCCGAGTCGGCCCGATCACCCCCACCGCGCCAATGATCTTTCGATCCGCGTTCATATAGGGAGAGACCACCAGAGAGGAACCCGAAAGTGAAAAGAGTTTGTTCTCAGACCCGATAAAAATGCGCACACCATCGCCCTGTTCAGTCAGGTCCAGCACATCGGCGATATCGCGGGTGCGTTCCAGATCATCAAACAGGCGGCGGATGCGGATCAGGTCTTCTGCTTCGGCCGTGCCTTCCAGCAGATTCGCCCGGCCCCGGATGATCAGGCGTTCGCTGACTTCGCCCGCGTCTTCCCAAAGCGCAAGGCCGCTATCCACCAGCGCGCTGGCCAGAACATCAATTTCGCGGCGGCGCAATTCGATGTCACGGCGAACCGATCCGCGCAAATCGCTAAGCGTGCGCCCACCTGCCAGCGCATTGAGGAAATTCGCCGCTTCGCGCATGGCCGAAGGCGTGAGCCCCGGCGGCGGGGCGAACAGCCGGTTTTCCACATGGCCATCGGCAAAGACCAACACCACCAGCGCCCGGCCCGGGGCGAGAGAGACGAATTCGATGTGGCGGATAGGGGCCTCTTCATGCTTGGGCGCCAGAACAAGGCTGGCCCCGCGCGTGATGCCTGACAGCGCCGACCCGACCTTGTCGAGCAGACTCGTCACATCGGGGCTGTTTTCGCCCAGGGTGGCATCAATCCTTTCGCGGTCTTCGGTGGCAACGCTGCCCATCTCCAGCAGGCCATCGACGAACATGCGCAGGCCCATCTGGGTGGGAATACGCCCCGCCGAGACATGCGGGCTGTCCAGCAGGCCCAGATATTCCAGATCCTGCATGACATTGCGGATGGTCGCCGCGCTGATCTTTTCAGAGAAATCCCGCGTGAGCGTACGCGATCCGACCGGATCACCCGAAGCGAGATAACTTTCCACCACCCTGCGAAACACTTCGCGGGAGCGATCATTCAGATCGGAGAGGAGGTTGGAACTCTCGGTCATGGCCTTCACCTTCGGTGCCTGACGACGTTAAGGGCTGCGGCGGTGCAGCGTCAATAACGGTTGCGTTTGCCATGCGGCGGTGGGTATCTGGAAAAAGATATGCACAAGGATACCCACATGCGCCCCTCTGGCCGTTCGTTGAACCAATTGCGCCCCGTCAGCATCGAAACCGGGATCACCAAACATGCGGAAGGATCCTGTCTGATCCGGATGGGCGATACCCATGTTCTGTGCACGGCGACGATCGAAGACAAGGCCCCGCCCTTTCTGAAAAACACCGGTCTGGGCTGGGTGACGGCGGAATATGGCATGTTGCCGCGCGCGACCAATAGCCGGACCCGCCGCGAGGCCGCCGCCGGAAAGCAAAGCGGCCGCACCCAGGAAATTCAACGCCTGATCGGGCGGGCGTTGCGGGCAGGCGTTGACCGGTCGGCCCTGGGCGAGCGTCAGATTGTGGTGGATTGCGATGTAATCCAGGCAGATGGCGGAACCCGTTGCGCGGCCATCACCGGAGGGTGGGTTGCGCTGCGTCTGGCGGTGAACAAGCTGCTGAAGGCCGGAACTGTGGTTTCCGACCCGATCATCGACCATGTCGCCGCCGTGTCCTGTGGCATCTATGCAGGGCAGCCCGTACTGGATCTGGATTATGCCGAAGATTCATCGGCTGGAACTGACGGCAATTTCGTTCTGACCGGGGCGCGGCGGCTGATCGAGGTTCAGATGTCAGCCGAAGGGGCGACCTTTTCGCGCAGCGAGATGCTGACACTTCTTGATCTGGCCGAAGCGGGGGTTGCAGACCTGATTACGGCCCAGAAGGCTGCGGTGGGCTGAGATGCGCAAGTTTCGGGAACCCAAGCTTGTGATTGCCACGCATAATCGTGGCAAGTTGGAGGAGATCTCGGCGCTGTTGGGGCCCTTTGGCGTTGAACTGGTTTCGGCCGGCGAGCTTGGGTTGCCCGAACCGGCGGAAACCGAAACCACCTTTGTCGGCAATGCGCGGATCAAGGCCCATGCTGCCGCACAGGCGAGTGGCCTGCCCGCGCTGGCGGATGATTCCGGGATTTCGGTTGATGCGCTGAACGGTGCACCTGGTGTCTATACAGCCGATTGGGCCGAAACACCGCAGGGGCGCGATTTTGAACTGGCGATGCAGCGCACCTGGACCGAACTGGAGCGGGTGGATGCCCCCTATCCTCGGACGGCTGCTTTCAACTGCACTCTGGTTCTGGCCTGGCCAGATGGTCATGACGAAGTGTTTGTCGGTCGGATGCCTGGTCAGGTTGTCTGGCCGATGCGCGGTACCGAGGGGCATGGCTATGACCCGATCTTTCAACCTGATGGCTATGACCTGACTTTCGCCGAAATGAATCGCTGGGAAAAGAACCGGATCAGCCATCGCGCCGATGCTTTCCGAAAACTCGTAGACGGGTGTTTCACGTGAAACATCCGGGTGGGCGGGCCGAGGATTGGACGGAGGGCGGATTTGGTCTTTATGTGCATTGGCCATTCTGCCAGTCCAAATGCCCCTATTGCGATTTCAACAGCCATGTGGCCGCGCGGAACGATCAGGATGCCTGGAAAACTGCCTATCTGACAGAAATCGCGCGGGTCGCCCATTTGACCCAAGGCCGGCGGCTGCAAACGATCTATTTCGGAGGGGGAACCCCGTCCCTGATGGAACCCGCAACGGTGGAGGCCATCATTGCCGCGGCCCTGACCTCATGGCCCGGCACGAACGATCCTGAAATCACGCTTGAGGCCAATCCCGGCTCGGTCGAGACCGCGCGCTTCACTGCATATCGAAGCGCTGGCGTGAACAGGGTGTCACTTGGTCTGCAAGCGTTGAACGATAGCGACCTTCGCCGCCTGGGTCGCACGCATGACGCGCGGCAGGGCCTGCGCGCACTGGACATCGCCCTTTCGGTCTTTGACCGGGCGAGCTTTGATCTGATCTATGCCCGGCAGGACCAAAGCCTGAAAGATTGGCAAACCGAGCTGAAGTTGGCGATCGATCTTGGGGCATCCCATATGTCGCTGTACCAACTGACCATTGAACCTGGGACAGTGTTCAACGAACGGCACCAACGTGGCCAGCTGAAAGGGTTGCCAGATGACGAATTGGCCGCTGACTTTTATGATCTGACCAATGCTATGATGGAGGATGCTGGCTTGCCCGCCTATGAAATCTCCAATCATTCGCGCGCCGGTCAGGAATCCCGGCATAATCAGATCTACTGGCAAGCCGGAGACTATGCCGGGATTGGCCCGGGTGCGCATGGGCGCCTGACACTGCAAGGCATCCGCAATTCCACAGTCGCCGAACGCCAACCCGATCGCTGGCTCGCCGCGGCGCTTTCGCCGGCAGGTGTGAAGGATCTGGATGGCGTATTATCCGATGAAGACCGTGCAATAGAATATCTGCTGATGGGGCTTCGGCTGCGAGACGGGATTGATATAGCACGGCTTGAACGCATGATGGGCAGAAAGTTCCCCGCTGAGCCACTACAAGAGCTTGTTGGTCTTGGGATGGTCAGCCTGTCAGAAAACCGGTTGCAAGTGACAAAACAGGGAAGGCCCCTGCTGAATGCCGTCTTGCGCAAGCTGACAGAGGCACTGTGATGGCATATCTTTGGGCCATGGCTGGAATTGCGTCCTTGGCCCTCGCCCTCGTGGGGATCGTTACGCCGATCCTGCCAACAGTGCCGTTTCTGCTGCTGGCTGCCTTCTGCTTTTCAAAGTCATCGCCGCGCCTGCACCACTGGCTCGTAACCCACCCGAGGCTTGGACCGCCAATTCAGGATTGGCAAGAGCGCGGCGCCATCTCGCGCCGCGCAAAACATTACGCAACAGTATCGCTGGTTCTGGTTCTGGGCTTGTCTATCTGGTTTGGCCTGCCGACCTGGGTATTGCTCCTCCAGGCGGCGATCATGGGCCTCGTAGCCCTGTTCATATGGACCCGTCCCTCGGTGTAAGCGACAGAACGCGACAGATCAGATCCAGATCTTCCAAGGTGTTGTAGCGGATAGAGATCACGCCACGTTCGCCGCCAGCCTCGTGATTGATCGTTACCGCCATTTTCAGATTGGCAGAAAGATCGGCCTCCAACGCTCGGGTATCAGGATCCTTTTCCTGATGACGCGAAGATGCTTTTCTGCCCTGCCCCGGCTCCTTGCCGTCAGTCCGCCGCGCCAATTCTTCGGTTTCACGAACCGAAAGGTTTCCGGTCAGCACCTGCGCAGCCAGCATGGAAGGGTTTGGTGCCGTGATCAGCGCCCGCGCATGGCCAGCAGTAAGGCGTCCATCCCTGACCAGACCCTGCACATCTTCGGGCAAGTTCAACAGGCGCAACAGGTTGGCAATATAGCTGCGGCTTTTCGAAAGCGCCTCGGCCAGCTTTTCCTGCGTATGACCAAAGCGTTCCATAAGCTGACGAAACGCCTGCGCCTCTTCGATCGGGTTCAGATCCGCGCGCTGGATATTCTCGATGATGGCAACTTCCAGCACTTCGGTATCGGAGAATTCCCGCACCAGAACCGGAATCTCGTGCAATCTGGCCATCTGGGCGGCGCGCCAGCGACGTTCCCCCGCCACGATTTCATAGCGGTTTTCGTCCATCCTGCGAACGATCAGAGGCTGCAGCACCCCCTTGGCACGGATGGATTGCGCCAGATCCTCCAGAGCATCTGCCGAAAACTGGCGTCTGGGCTGCAACGGGTTGGGGAAAACGTGTTCGATGGGCAGCATATCCGGCTTTCGTGCCGACACTGCCGACACATCAACCTCTGCCGCTGCCGGTGCGATATTGATGTCTGCCATCAGAGCGGAGAGACCGCGCCCCAGACCACGACGTTCGGTTTTCTTTTCCATGTTCAGACTTTCTGCTTCAGGCCGAGACTCGCACCGTGCCGGGATGCGATTTCACTCGCCAGTGCCCGATATGCCTCGCTGCCTTTCGATGCTGGATCATAGGTCAATACAGGCATCGCAAAGGACGGGGCCTCACTGACCCTGACATTGCGTGGAATGACCGTGCGGAAGACGAGATCACCCAAGGTTTCGCGAACATCGCTTTCCACCTGGAGCGACAGGTTGTTGCGGCCATCATACATTGTAAGAAGCACGCCCTCGATCCGAAGGTTCGGATTAGCAGTTTCCCGGATTGTCCGAATGGTGAGCATGAGCTGCGAAAGGCCCTCTAGTGCAAAGAATTCGCTTTGCAACGGGATCAGAACAGAATGGGCCGCGCAAAGCGCATTCACAGTCAGCAGGCTCAGCGAGGGCGGACAATCAAGCAGCACGAAGTCGAGTGCAAAGGCGTCAATCTCGCGCTGGCGCAGGGCATCATGCAGAAGGAAGCTGCGCTTCTCGTTCGCAACCAATTCGATATCCGCCGAAGCAAGGTCTGCATTTGCCGGGCAAATGAGCAGGTTCTCGATATTGGTCTGCAGAATGGTTTGGCTGATTGGCGCATCTTCCAGCAAAACATCATAGCTGGTCAGACGACGTTGACCGACTTCAATGCCCAGCCCGGTCGATGCGTTGCCTTGTGGATCAAGATCCACCACAAGAACACGATGTCCGATCATGGCGAGGCCCGCCGCAAGATTGATGGCTGTGGTCGTCTTGCCAACACCGCCCTTCTGGTTGGTGATCGCAATGATCTTTGGCTGGCGTGGCCGAGATAGATCAGACATGGCGGATGTTCTTCAATTTGAGGATCTGTGAGCCGGTGTTTGTCATACTCGGTACTGCCTGAAGATCGAAGGCCCAAGCCTCCTTTGCCAGCGTAATTTCTGCCTCTGCCGCCTCTCCCTTGGGAAAAAGCGCGATCCCATCAGGTTTAAGATGTCGATGGGCAAATGCGCAGAGCTGCGCCAAAGGCGCCAGGGCTCTGGCAGAAATCACATCTGCGTTCTGAGGCAACAAGGATTCAATCCGACTGCATTCCACCTTCGCAGCCAGTTTCAGCTGGATGATCGATTGCCGGAGGAATGTTGCCTTGCGTTGATCTGACTCTACTAGGGTAAACCTGACTTCAGGCGCTTTTTCCTGGGCAATGATGGCCAGCACGATGCCAGGAAGACCGCCGCCACTGCCCAGATCGAGCCAATGTCCTGCCATGGGCAATTCCGTAGCCAATTGTGCACTATCAACGATATGGCGCGGCCAGACCTCGCTCAGCGTACTGCGCGAAACCAGATTTATTGCCGGGCTCCACTTGATCAGCAGGGCGACGAATGCGTCCAAGGTTGCGGTTGTTTCACGTGAAACATCCATAAAGGGCAACAGCGATGATCCGCTCATGACGCCTTCTCTGTCGGACCGCGCTTGAGCCTGGACAGGATGAGCACCAGCGCTGCAGGAGTAATGCCTTCGATCTTGGCCGCCTGCGCGAGATTCTCTGGCCGCCGACGCGTCAACTTCTCCGTCAGCTCCCCAGACAAGCCTGACAAAGAGGAATAGTCGAATTCCGGAGGAATTTCGACCGCTTCATCACGCCGAATAGCCTCAGAATCGGCCAGCTGGCGATCAGCAAACCGCTCATAGAGCGAATCGACCCGAACCTGCTCCTTCACACTATCCGATATCGAAGACAGTTCCGGAATAATGGCATCGAAGACAGTTGTTTCAACATCCGGAAATGTCATCAGTTCCAGCGCTGTTCTGCGACCACCATCCTGGCTGACCGATATGCCGAGTGCTGCGGCCTCCTTGGGAGCAACGGTCCTCCCCCCAAGGATGCTACGCGCAGTTCCAACAGCTTCCATCTTGCTGAAGAAGCTCCGCTGACGCCGCTCCCCTACGCAACCTACTTGTATCCCGATGGGCGTCAGCCTCTGATCAGCATTGTCGGCGCGAATCGAAAGCCGGAATTCGGCGCGAGACGTGAACATACGATATGGCTCGGACACGCCAAAATTACGCAGGTCATCAATCATGACGCCAATATAACTCGAGGTCCGACTGAAATGCAGTGGCTCACGGCACAGAACCGCCAAGGCAGCGTTCAGCCCGGCGACAAGCCCCTGCGCCGCAGCCTCTTCATACCCTGTCGTACCATTGATCTGACCTGCGAGATACAATCCAGCATGATCACGGCATTCCAGAGACTGACTCAACGACCGAGGGTCAAAATAGTCGTATTCAATCGCATAGGCCGGCTGCAGGATCTTTGCCGCCTCCAGGCCAACAATCGACTGAACATATGCCTGCTGAACCTCCACCGGCAAAGAGCTCGATATCCCATTGGGGTACACGGTGTGATCATCGAGCCCTTCCGGCTCCAGAAAGACCTGGTGGCTTTCCTTCTCCGCAAAGCGCACAACCTTGTCTTCGATCGACGGGCAATATCGCGGGCCAACGCCTTCGATATGCCCCCCGTACATCGCCGACCGATCAAGGTTCCGGCGGATAATCTCATGCGTTTTTACGTTGGTATGCGTGATTCCGCAGGAAATCTGACGCACCTCGGGTTTGGTGTTCAGAAAACTGAACATCACTGGCTGGTCATCGCCCTCCTGACGCTCCAAACGCGACCAATCAATGGTCCGGCCATCGAGCCTTGGCGGCGTTCCCGTTTTCAGCCGTCCGCGCGGCAAGCCAAACCCAGCCAAACGATTGGCCAGGTGAATTGACGGACGATCATTCATCCGTCCGGCACTCTGTTGCTGATCCCCGATATGGATGATCCCATTCAGGAAGGTTCCGGTCGTCAGAATCACGCGATGCGCCGAAACTTCTGCGCCGTCCGCCAGACGAACTCCGGTTATCCGGCCCGCATCTTCCATCAGATCGGCCACTTCGGCCTCGATGATTTCCAGCTGAGGATAGCCAGAAAGCTCGGCCTGCATCGCGCAACGATACAGCGCACGATCGGCCTGCGCCCGCGGCCCCTGAACCGCAGGACCCTTCCGACGGTTCAACAACCGAAACTGAATTCCGGCCCGATCAGCAACACGCCCCATCACGCCATCCAGCGCGTCGATCTCGCGAACAAGGTGCCCCTTGCCAAGACCGCCAATGGCCGGGTTGCAGGACATTGTGCCAATATCCTGCTTGCGCATGGTGATCAGTGCAGTACGCACGCCCATACGCGCCGCAGACGCAGCCGCTTCGCAACCGGCATGGCCGGCACCTATCACAACAACGTCGAAGTGTTTCACGTGAAACATCCTCATTTGCCGATACAGAAGCTGGAAAAGATCTCTCCCAGCAGATCTTCCGTTCCGATTTTGCCAATCAAAGAATCGAGGGCGCGCATGGCCCGACGAATCTCCTCCGCCACAAGCTCGGCCCGCATATGCCAGCTATCTACCTCAGCCAAGGCCAAATCCAAAGCCCCGACTGCCAGCACCACAGCTTCACGATGCCGTGCCCTGATCAATGAAGACCCCTGCAAGGTGCGGCGGCTCAATATGTCACCGATTCGCACGACGAGCATATCCAGGCCCTGTCCTGTCAAACCGGATACAGCCAGGCCATCCATTGGCCCTGCGCGATCCACCTTTGCCAAGACGACCAGATCGTCTGCCTCAAGGTCCACGGGTATCGGATCGCCAAAAGTTTCAACCAGAACAATGCGTAGATCAGCCTGCGCCGCACGCTCCATCGCTCGCGATATCCCGATCGCTTCAACCCGATCCCCGGTCTCCCGAATCCCTGCCGTATCCAGCAGGGTCACCGGTAAACCGGCGATCTCCATCCTGACTTCGATCACATCGCGGGTCGTTCCCGCAATTTCAGACGTGATCGCGGCCTCGCGCCCCGCAAGCGCATTCAACAATGTCGATTTGCCCACGTTCGGCGCACCGATGATCGCAACCTCAAACCCGTCACGAATTCGCTCCGCGATCTCCGAGCCCGAAATTTCGGCGCGCAACTCATCCAGCAGAGTACGCAGCAAGCCGCGAACTTCTGGCGTAACGTCAACCGGCACATCCTCATCGGCAAAATCAATTGTCGCTTCGATCAACGCACCTGCGCGCAAAATCCGCTGCCGCCAGGCCTCTACCTTTTGCCCGATATGCCCTGACAGCACCCGCAAGGCCTGCCGGCGCTGTGCCTCGGTCTCGGCATCGATCAAATCGGCCAGACCCTCGACCTGCGCCAGATCGAGACAGCCGTTTTCCAGCGCCCGTCGGGTAAACTCCCCCGGTTCTGCAAGCCTCAGACCAGGCATCAGCCCCAGAACACGCAACAGCGCGGCGACAACTGCGACAGAACCATGAACCTGAAGCTCGGCCACATGCTCCCCGGTGAAAGAGGCGCCCTCACCGAACAGGATCACCAAAGCCTCGTCCAGAACCTCGCCCTGCCAGATCAGGCGCCGCAAGGCCGCCTGTCGCAAGGCGGGCAAGTCGCGATCTGTCAGCTGTCGCACTGCTTCATGCGCGCCCTTGCCGGACAGACGCACAACAGAAACACCGGCTCGTCCCCGCGCCGAGGCGAGGGCATAGATCGTGTCCATCCTGCCCTCCCGAAGGTCAGGTATTCATCGAATCGAAGAATTCGCCATTGGTCTTGGTCTGCTTCAACTTCCCGATCAGGAATTCGATCGCATCCGTGGTGCCCATCGGGTTCAGGATACGGCGCAGCACATAGGTCTTCTGCAGGTCAGCCTTTTCAACCAGCAGATCTTCCTTCCGGGTCCCGGATTTCAGAATATCCATCGCCGGGAAGACACGCTTGTCCGCAACCTTGCGGTCCAGAACGATTTCGCTGTTCCCAGTGCCCTTGAATTCTTCAAAGATGACCTCGTCCATCCGGCTGCCGGTATCGATCAGGGCGGTTGCAATGATGGTCAGACTGCCGCCTTCCTCGATGTTGCGTGCAGCACCAAAGAACCGCTTCGGCCGTTGCAGCGCGTTCGCATCCACACCGCCGGTCAAGACCTTGCCACTCGATGGCACAACCGTGTTGAAGGCCCGGCCCAGACGCGTGATCGAATCCAGCAAGATCACCACATCGCGCTTGTGTTCGACCAGACGCTTCGCCTTTTCAATCACCATTTCCGCAACGGCAACGTGCCGGGTTGCCGGTTCGTCAAAGGTCGAAGACACCACTTCGCCCTTCACGCTGCGCTGCATGTCGGTCACTTCTTCGGGCCGTTCGTCGATCAGCAGCACGATCAGGTAACATTCGGGGTGATTCACCTCGACCGACCGCGCGATATTCTGCAACAGAACCGTCTTGCCCGTCCGCGGAGGGGCCACGATCAGCGCGCGCTGGCCCTTGCCGATCGGCGCCACCAGATCGATGATGCGGGCCGAACGATCCTTGATCGTCGGGTCCTCGATTTCCATCTTCAGCCGCTCATCCGGATAAAGCGGTGTCAGGTTGTCGAAATGCACCTTGTGCTTGGCCTTTTCCGGATCGTCGAAATTGATCCGCTCGGCCTTCACCAGGCTGAAATACCGCTCATTGTCACGCGGGGCCTGAATCACGCCCTCGATCGTGTCACCGGTCCGCAGGCTGAAAATGCGGATCATCTCGGGGCTGACATAAATGTCATCCGGGCCGGGCAGATAGTTCGCCTCCGGGCTGCGCAGAAAGCCAAAGCCGTCCTGCAGCACTTCCAGCACGCCATCGCCGCCGATTTCCCAGCCTTCCTCGGCATGTTCCTTCAGGATCGAGAACATCATCTCGCCCTTGCGCATGCTGGGCGCGTTCTCGATTTCCCATTCCTCGGCCATGGCCAGCAATTCAGCCGGGGTCTTGGCCTTGAGGTCGGAAAGGTTCAGCCGCTCGATCGTCATGGGAATGCTCATCCGCGCCTGCCCCGGGTCCGGGGCACAGGAGATTTCTGTCAAAAGGGAAAGGCGTCAGGCCGGACGGCCCCGCTCAATCCGCCAGATAAGCGTGCCAAAGCCCAAAGTCAACGGATTCAGAACTTCACGATGACCGAAGCCACAATGACCAGCATCAGCAGCGTCGGCACTTCGTTCATCATCCGGTAGCGGCGGCCGGTCAACTGGTTCTGTCCGGCGGCAAAATCCTTGCGCCGCGCCGCCAGCCACATGTGAAACCAGGTCATCGCCACAACCGATGCCGCCTTGGTCCAGGGCCAGACCATGCTCCAATCAACGATTCCGGGTGTCATCACCAGCATCAGGCCAAAGATCCATGTGGCAATCATTGCAGGGTTCATGATCGCCCGCAGCAGGCGCCGCTCCATGATCTGAAACAGCGCGTCAGTCTGGGTTCCACTGCCAGCTTCCTCGGCGTGATAGACAAACAGCCGCGGCAGATAGAACAGCCCCGCCATCCAGCTGATGACGGAAATTACATGCAGGAATTTGACCCAAGGATAGGTCTCGGCCAGAAAATCGCCCATGATCACTCCTTTGTTCTCTTCTTCTTAAAGAAAAGATTAAAGAAAGGAATGATGTTGATAGGGCCGGTGGATAACAGGATGTCGCAGATGCCCCACGATCCTGTCCACAAGTGCCAAAGCGTGGATAAGTGATCTGTCAGACGTGGACAGACCGCACAGCAATCCGGCGCGCACAGCCAAAAATCCTGAGGTTTCTCGGCAGCTATCCTGCCCTCGACAAGCCATCCCCAGCCTGTGGATGATCAAGGCTTTCCCCAGACCCCCGGAAACAGCTCCCACAGGTGGACAATTCTCGCCGCAGTCTTGACAACCCGGCCCCCTGACCGGCACCTCTTCGCCAAGGCCGGTTTCGCCCTCACTCGGGCCCCCGGAACAAAACAGGTTTTTCCACAAGGCCGCCCCCAAGATGCCGCGCCCCCTGCTGCTTGCCTCTGCCTCTGAAACCCGGCTGTCGCTTCTGCGCAATGCCGGGGTTCAGGTAACTGCCCTGCCCGCCCGGATCGACGAGGAAACCATCCGCAGCAGCCTGGAGGCCGAAGGGGCCCATCCGCGCGACATTGCCGATGCGCTGGCAGAGATGAAGGCCCGCAAGCTGGCCGACAAACACCCCGATGCCCTTGTTCTGGGCTGCGATCAGGTGCTGGAATTTGATCGCCGCGCCTTTGGCAAACCCGCCAGCATGGAGGATGCCCGCCAGCAATTGCAGATGCTGCGCGGCCAGTCTCATCGCCTCTTGTCGGCGCTGGTCGTCTATGATGGTGGAAAACCGGTCTGGCGTCACATTGGCCGGGTTGATCTGACCATGCGGCACTTTTCCGATCTCTGGCTGGAAGGTTACCTGACTCGCAATTGGGACAGCCTGCGCCACTCTGCCGGGGGCTACAAACTGGAAGAAGAGGGCATCCGTCTTTTCTCTGCCATCGAAGGCGACTACTTTACAGTTCTGGGTCTGCCGCTTCTGCCCCTCCTCTCCTGGCTTGAACTCCGAGGTTTCATAGACGCATGACCGATCATCCGCGCATCCCGCTGGCAGGCGTCATCGGTCATCCGGTGGCGCATAGCCGGTCGCCCGCACTGCACGGCTTCTGGCTGCGGCGCTATGGCCTGCAAGGTCATTACATTCCGCTGGATATCGCGCCCTCCGATTTCGAAGCCGGTCTGCGCATGTTGCCCAGGCTTGGTTTCGTAGGCGTTAACGTCACCCTGCCACACAAGGAAAACCTGCTGCGCATCGCCGATATTGTTACCGATCGTGCGGCGCTGATCGGGGCGGCGAATACGGTCATCTTCCGCAAGGATGGCAAGATCCATGCCGATAACACCGATGGTCTGGGCTTCATTGCCAATCTGCGGCAGAACGCACCCGATTGGCAGCCGAAATCCGGCCCGGCGGCGGTGTTCGGTGCGGGCGGCGCGGCCCGGGCCGTGGTGGCAGCCTTGCTGGAGGTCGGTGTGCAGGAACTGCGCATTGCCAATCGCACCCGGTTGCGCGCCGAAGGGTTTCGCCATGATTTTGGCGCCAAAGTGGTGGTCTATGATTGGACGCAAGCCGGGCAGATGCTGGAAGGGGCTACGACGGTGGTCAATACCACGTCCCTTGGCATGACCGGCAAGGCCGATTTCACCATTCCTCTGGATGGGATGGAACCCGGCGCGCTGGCCACCGATATCGTCTATACGCCCCTGAAAACCGGCTTCCTGATCGAGGCCGAAGCCCGCGGTGCCCGTGTCGTTGATGGGTTGGGCATGTTGCTGCATCAGGCCGTGCCGGGCTTTGAACGCTGGTTCGGTCAGCGCCCCACGGTGGATGAGGAAACCCGCCGCGTGGTGCTGTCGGCATGACCTGTTTCCGTCTGGGCCTGACCGGTTCCATCGGCATGGGCAAATCCACCACGGCCGGGTTTTTCGTCGCTGCGGGTCTGCCGGTCTGGGATGCCGATGCCGCCGTTCATCGTCTCTATGCGGCGGATGGTGCCGCAGTTGCCCCGATTGCCGCGCTTTGCCCGGATGCCATCCAGAACGGTGCGGTATCGCGTGATCGGCTCAAATCCGCATTGGCGCAAGACCCAGGCCTGCTGGCGCAACTGGAACAGATCGTCCATCCGCTTGTCGCTGCGGATCGCGACGCATTTGCCGCGCAATGTGTCTCTGACATTGCGGTTTTTGACATTCCGCTGCTGTTTGAAAAGGGAACCGAGGCGATGATGGATGCCACGCTTCTGGTGACGGCCCCCCCTGCCCTGCAGAGTGCGCGTGTCCTGGCCCGCCCCGGCATGACCGAACAGCAATTTGCCCTGATCCTGTCGCGCCAGATGCCCGATGCCGAAAAGCGCGCCCGCGCCACCCATATCGTGGAAACCCTGTCGATGGATGCGGTGGGCGCCTATGTCACGGCCCTGATCGCCCATATCCGCCACGGCCGCAGCCATGCGTGAAATCGTTCTCGATACCGAAACCACCGGGTTTGAGCCGTCAGAAGGCCATCGCATCGTCGAAATCGGCGCGGTGGAGTTGTTCAACCACATTGCCACGGGCCGCACTTTCCATGTCTATCTGAACCCCGAACGACCCATGCCGAAAGAGGCCTTCGAGGTGCATGGGCTGGGTGATGATTTCCTGCGCGACAAACCGCTGTTCCGGCAAGAGGCGCAGAATTTCCTCGATTTCATCGGCGATGCGAAACTGGTCATTCACAATGCCAGTTTCGACATGAAATTCCTGAACTGGGAATTGCGGGCGCATGGTTTTCCGTCCCTGCCGAATGACCGCGCGATTGATACATTGATGATCGCACGCAGCAGGTTTCCGGGGTCGCCCGCCTCGCTCGATGCGCTGTGCCGCCGTTTTGGCATCGACAATTCGATGCGCGAAAAGCATGGTGCGCTGCTCGATAGTGAAATCTTGGCCGAGGTTTATCTGGAACTGATCGGCGGTCGGCAGCCCGATCTTGTGCTGGCCCCGGCAGGGGGTGCCCCCGTCGCAGGGCAGACCCGCAGCACCGAAGAATGGCGCCCCCGACCGCGCCCGGTGCCGCTGGCACCGCGCCTGACCGAAGACGAAGCCGCCGCCCATGCGGCCTTTGTGGCCAAGCTGGGCGACGGCGCGATCTGGCTCAAACGCTGATCAGTTCACCATTTCCGGCGTCTGGGCAGCGGCACGACGGGCCAGTTCCTGGCGGTAAAGGGCCAGATAATCCACGGAATCGATGTTCAGCGGCGGGAAGCCACCGTCGCGCGTCACATCCGAAATGATCCGCCGCACATAGGGGAACAGCAGGCGCGGGCATTCGATCAACAGGAACGGGTGCAGCTGTTCTTCCGGCACGCCTTCCACATGGAAGATGCCCGCATATTCGATTTCCAGAAGGAACAGCGTGTCGCCATTCGCCTTGTTCTTCGACGTGACGCGGAACTTGTTGATCACCTCGAACTGGTGTTCGGTGCTGCGCTTGCGCGCATCAAGGCTGACCGCAACCTGAACGTCGGGCTGCACTTCCCCGGTGTTCAGACCCTTCTGCGCCACGACATTCTCGAACGACATGTCGCGCACGAACTGGGCCAGCACGCTCATTTTCACCTGCGGTGCGGCGCTTGGCGCGGCTTCCGGCGTATCGGTCATCTCTCACTCCTCAAGAAAAGGCAAAAAGCTCTGCCCTTCTGTAGCGTCCGCATCAATGCCGTGTCCAGCCTGACGGCCCGCGCGGGGGCGTGGTTTCGTCCAGCTCGATGAACTCGCCGTCGATCACCACATCCGGTCGGCCTGCCTGATGCTGGCCAAATCCCGCATGATGCACCGTGACGGGTGGCATCCGCCGCGCCACGGCTGCGGCCAGCAGGGCCTGAACCGGTGGCAGCAGCAGGATCAGCCCGGCCATGTCACCCAGAAACCCCGGCAGCACCAGCAGGACCCCGGCCAGAAGCGCCATCGCCTGCCCGGCCATGGTGGCGACGGCCCGCGCCGGATCGGCCATTGCGCCCTGCACGCTCATGCGGCGGGGGCGGCGCAGCACGGCTGCGCCCAGAATTGCGGTCAACAAGATCACGGCAAGCGAGGCCAGAACCCCGATCGCCCCGCCGATCACGATGAATGCGGCGATCTCTGCCAGCATCCACAGCAGCGCCAGAACGCCGAATTTGCGCATCTTTCCTCTCTTCTTGCGGCAAAGGTGGACTTGGCTCCACCCCTTCCCTACATAGGATGGAACAGATCATACACCAACCGCCCTTCCGAGGTTTCGCATGAACAACGCGCTGATCCAACTTCTTGTCCTGGCCGGGATCGCCGTTTTCCTGATACTCAAGCTGCGCTCGGTTCTGGGCACGCGCGAGGGGTTTGAAAAGCCGCCCCTGCCGCCCGAAGCCGCGCGCCCTGCGCATCGTCCGTTCGAAGTGATCGAAGGCGGCCCCGACCGCGATATCACCGATCATGCCGAAGATGGTTCGGCTTCGGCCAAGGCGCTGGCGGGCATGAAACTCGCCGAACCCGGCTTTACGGTGAACACCTTCCTGCAGGGTGCGCGCGGCGCCTATGAAATGATCCTGATGGCGTTTGAACGCGGGGATCTGTCACAGGTGCGCGGCTTTCTGGATAGCGATGTGGCGGAAAGCTTCGATGCCGCGATTGCGGCGCGCGAAGCTCAGGGCTTGACCATCGAGGCCAATTTCGTTGGACTGCGCGGCCTGAAATTGGTCGAGGCCACCTTTGATCGTGACAGCCGCCGCGCCGAGGTGACGGTGGAATTCATCGGTGAACTCACCTCCATCGTGCGCAACAAGGCCGGCGAGATCATCGAAGGTTCGGCCACGACGGTGAAGAAACAGCGCGATGTCTGGACCTTTGCCCGCACCATGGGCAATGCCGATCCCAACTGGCAACTGGCCGCGACGTCGGAGTGATGCTTGCGCTGCGCCGCGCCCTTGCAGCCCTGTTTGTCTGTGCGGCCATGACAGCACAGGCGCAGGTCCTGCATTTTGACGAATTGGAGGGCTGGCGCGACGATGATCCACGCCCGGCGCTTGCGGCCTTTCTGACGACCTGCGATCTGCTCAAGGCCCCCGAATGGGGGCCGCTTTGCGCGCTGGCCCGCGATGCGGGCGACACGCCCGAAAGCGCGCGCGCCTATTTCGAACTGTTCTATCGCCCCGTGCTGATCGGCACCCCGCCCGCGCTGTTCACCGGCTATTATGAACCCGAACTGAACGGCTCGCCCGTGCGCACCCCGCGCTTTGCCTGGCCGATCTATGCCCGCCCGCCGGAATTGCGC
This sequence comes from Gemmobacter denitrificans, assembly GCF_036964905.1. NCBI lineage: Bacteria > Pseudomonadati > Pseudomonadota > Alphaproteobacteria > Rhodobacterales > Paracoccaceae > Gemmobacter > Gemmobacter denitrificans. Next base: position 7,658 of record NZ_JBALHR010000009.1, on the reverse strand, counting down.
GATGGTGTGGTTTATCATTCCCGTTCGGCCATCGAAAACGGGGCCTTGCGCGGGCGCGGGCTGGAAATCGCCTGGCTGGAAGACCCGGTCGAGGTTTTTTTCCTTCATATTCAGGGTTCTGGCCGCATCCGCATGCCCGATGGGCGGGTTATCCGGGTTGGATATGCGGGCAAGAATGGCCATCCCTACCGATCTGTCGGGCAAGAGATGGTGCGTCGTGGCACGCATCGCCCCGATCAGGTTTCGGCGCAATCCATCCGGTCCTGGGTGCGGGCCAATCCGGGGCCGGGCCATGCCATGCTGGATCATAACCCGTCTTACGTCTTTTTCCGCAAGCTGCCCGACCTGCCGCCCGAAAAGGGGCCGATCGGGGCGATGGGCCGGTCGATCACCGGAATGCGCTCCATCGCGGTGGACCCGGCCTATAATCCGCTGGGGGCACCGGTCTGGATCGAAAAGTCTGGCCGCCAGCCCCTGCATCGCCTGATGGTGGCGCAGGATACCGGCGGGGCGATCAAGGGCGCGCAGCGGGCCGACATTTTCTTTGGCACGGGTGATGACGCGGGCGATGCTGCCGGAACCGTCAAGGATGGCGGCCGGATGTTGGTCTTGCTGCCCATTGATCTGGCTTTCGCGCTGGAGGCAGGGCTCTGACATGCGCCGCCGTACCCTGCGCCCGGACGAGGCCGAACTTTGGGCCCATGTGGCCCGCACAGCCAAGCCGCTGCATGCACCGCGCGCTCCCTTGCCCCGGCCCGAACCCGAAGAGCCGGTCCTGCATCCGCGCCCCGAGATTTTGCCCACCCCGCCCGAACCTGGGCTGAACCGGTTTCGTGTGGGCGAACGCGCCCGGCCCGCCACTGGCCATGATGTGCTGCCGCCCCTGCCCGAACGGCTGGCTACGGCGCCGGTGCTGATGGATGCCAAGAACCATGCCCGCATGATCCGGGGCAAGCTGACACCCGAAGCCCGGATCGACCTGCATGGCATGACGGTGGCCGAGGCCCATCCCGAATTGATCCGTTTCGTGATGAACAGCTGGTCAGCCGGGTTGCGGCTGGTGCTGGTCATCACCGGCAAGGGCAAGCAGGGGCCGGACCATGGCCCGATCCCCATGCGCTATGGCGTGCTGAAACATCAGGTGCCGCATTGGCTGCGCCTGCCGCCGCTGGGCCCCTGTGTTCTGCAGGTGACCGAAGCGCATCTGAAACATGGCGGGGCCGGTGCCTATTACGTCTATCTGCGCCGACCGCGCTAGGCGTTATTCTGTCAGCCCCTGAGCCACCGCGCCGACCGGGGCCAGCACCACCTGTGTGGCACTTTGTACGGTCAGTACCACACCGGGCAACAGGCCGACGCGGCCTTTCTGATCTGCGCCAAAGGCCGCATCCACATCGCGGATCCGGCTCAGCAATTGCAGCAGCGCCGGGCTGTCGCCGACATTGAAATGCCCTGCCCCCGCATTGAAGGCCTGCGTGTCCACGAAGGTCACTTTCAGATCGGCCACCCGCGACACATCGCGCAGATTGCCCAGCCGTTCCGGCTGGCCGGTCAGCCGCGCCGAAAGCCCCAGCAGCGTGTCGCGATCCGATCCGAAGATCAGGAAGGGCTGCGGCAGCGGGCCAAAGGATTTGGCTTGCGTGCGGAACAGGTCCACATCCACATCGGGGGAAATCAGGATCACCGCATCCAGTTTCTGCTTCAGCCGCGCATCACCCCGGATCGCGATCTGGCGCAGGGTTTCCATCGTCAGGGCAGACCCCATCGAATGGGCCACAAGCACGATACGTTCCGCCCCCGAAGCGGCGGCCTCGCGGATCAGAAGTTCCAGCCCGTCGCGGGCAAACATCGCGCTGTCACGATCCGCCACATAGCCCAGCGGATTGCCGACCGAGGGCCAGCTGTAATGCAGCGTGACCCCCGGCATATCCAGATCATTCGAAAGCTGCGCGATCCGATAGATGCCTTCAGCGAAGGTATTGTTGAACCCATGCACATAGATCACCGCATCCCGCTTGCCCCGGGGCAATGCGGTCAGGGTTGCGCGCAGCTCCCTTGAAAAGGCGGCGGCATTTTCATGGATCATCACCGAGGTTGTCAGAAAGTGCTTTTGCGGATCGGGCTTTGCATGGCGCCCCGGAAAGGTGATCGTGCCCAGCTTGCGATCAGGCGGCACCGAAATGTCATATCGCGCCCAGGCCTCTTTCTCGGACCGACCGGTGCCGAAACTGCCCAATTCCGGATCAAAGGCCCGGGTCGTGCCGATGAAGATGCGTTCCACCTGCCCCACCTCGGCTGCAACAGGCAGAAGGGTGATCTTGCCGCGCTGCGCACAGGCAGCAAGCGCTGCCGTCAGGCCCAGGATCAGAAACAGCCGGTGAAAGGTCATCGTGCGAAAGCCCCCGCAGTTTGCCAAGCCTTGCCCGATCTTTACCACGCTGCCAAGGGTTCAGAGCACATAGCGGCTCAGGTCCGCCGATCTGGCCAGTGCCCCGACATGGGTTTCCACATAGCCCGCATCCACCGTGACCAGCTGCCCGCCCCGGTCGGGCGCGGTGAAGGACAGTTCTTCGAACACCCGTTCCAGAATGGTGTAAAGCCTCCGCGCCCCGATGTTTTCCACACTGCCATTTACCTCGGCGGCAATGCGCGCCAGGGCCGCAATCCCGTCTTCGGTGAATTGCACCGTCACCTCTTCGGTCGCCATCAGCGCCGCATATTGCCGGGTCAGGGCATTATCGGGTTCGGTCAGGATGCGAATGAAATCCGCTTCGGTCAGTGCCTGCAATTCCACCCGGATCGGCAGGCGGCCCTGCAATTCCGGCAACAGGTCGGACGGTTTGGCCACATGAAAGGCCCCGCTGGCGATGAACAGGATGTGATCGGTTTTCACCGGCCCGTATTTGGTGGATACCGTGGTGCCTTCGATCAGCGGCAGCAGGTCGCGTTGCACGCCTTCGCGGCTGACATCTGCACCCCGCGCATCGCTGCGGGCGCAGATCTTGTCGATTTCATCCAGGAAAACGATGCCATTCTGTTGCACCGCTTCCAGCGCCGCGGCCTTCACTGCCTCGTCATCCAGCAGCTTGTCGGCCTCCTGCCCCAGCAGGATGTCATAGCTGTCGGCCACGGTCATCCGCTTGCGGCTGGTGCGGCCGCCAAAGACCTTGAACAGATCCTGCAGCCCCTGCATCTGCATTTCCATCCCGTTGCCGCCCATCATCGGCATCGGCATCTGGTCCTGCACCTCCAGTTCGATCACCGTCTGATCCAGTTCGCCGGCCTTAAGCTTCTTGCGGAACATCTCGCGGGTCTGGTCGCGCGCCTCGGCCCCGGCGATGGCGTCGATCACCCGATCTTCGGCCGCCTTCAGCGCCCGGGCGCGGACCTCTTCGCGCATCCGTTCGCGGGTTTCGATCATGGCGGCATCCACCAGATCGCGGATGATGCTGTCCACATCGCGGCCCACATAGCCCACTTCGGTGAACTTGGTCGCCTCGACCTTCAGGAAGGGCGCCTTTGCCAGCCGCGCCAGCCTGCGGCTGATCTCGGTCTTGCCGACGCCGGTCGGGCCGATCATCAGGATGTTCTTGGGGTAAACCTCGTCCCGCAGGTCATCGCCCAATTGCTTGCGCCGCCAGCGATTGCGCAGCGCCACCGCCACGGCCCGCTTGGCATCGGCCTGCCCGATGATGAAGCGATCCAGTTCGGATACAATCTCGCGCGGGGTCAGATTGGTCACTTCGCGATCCTTTCCACGGTCAGATTGCCATTGGTGTACACGCAGATATCGGCGGCAATCGCCATGGCCTTGCGGGCGATGGTTTCGGCATCCCAATCGGTTTCCATCAAGCCCCGCGCGGCGGCCAGCGCGAAATTGCCGCCCGATCCGATCGCGGCCACGTCATGTTCGGGTTCCAGCACATCGCCTGCGCCTGTGATCACAAACAGGTCGCGCCCGTCCGTCACAATCAACATGGCCTCAAGATTGCGCAGATATTTGTCCATCCGCCAATCCTTGGCCAGTTCCACGCAGGCGCGGGCGAGTTGCCCTGGCGCGGCCTCCAGCTTCTTTTCCAGACGTTCCAGCAGGGTGAAGGCATCGGCGGTGCTGCCGGCAAAACCGCAGACCACCTCATGCCCGCCGGGTGCCAGACGGCGCACCTTGCGCGCGCTGCCCTTGATCACCGTCTGCCCAAGGCTGACCTGCCCGTCACCCGCCACGACCACCATGCCGCCCCGGCGCACGCCGATGATCGTGGTGCCATGCCAGCCGGGAAACCTGTCTTCCGCCATATCTGCCTCCGCCTTTGTGCCTATATGGCTTTCCGTTATCCGGGCGGCAAGGACCTGCGGGCCGGGCTGCATGCGGCGGGTTTCCCTGCGCCACAGGCTGTGATAGGCGAGGCCAGAGTTTTCTGGGGCTTTTGGCATGACTAAACACTGTCTGATGGTAGGGGCCGGGCTGTCCGGTGCGGTGATCGGGCGCCTGCTGGCCGAGGCAGGGCACAAGATCACCATCCGGGATACCCGCGATCATGTGGGGGGCAATTGCCATACCCTGCGCGACCCTGAAACCGGGGTTCTGGTCCATGTCTATGGGCCGCATATCTTTCACACCGATGATGCCGAGGTGTGGGAGTATGTGAACCGGTTTGAAACCTTCCTGCCCTACAAGAACCGGGTCAAGACCACCTCGCAGGGCGCGGTCTATTCGCTGCCGGTGAACCTGCACACGATCAACCAGTTCTTCGGCCAGACCCTGCGCCCTGATGAGGCCCGGGTTTTCCTGGAGGGCAAGGCCGACACCACCATCACCGATCCGCAGACCTTTGAAGATCAGGCGCTGCGCTTTGTGGGCCGCGATCTGTATGAGGCCTTCTTCAAGGGCTATACGATCAAGCAATGGGGCTGTTCGCCCACCGAACTGCCCGCCTCGATCCTGAAGCGGCTGCCGGTGCGCTTCAACTATGACGACAACTATTTCTTCCACAAATTCCAGGGCATGCCGGAAAACGGCTATACCGCGATGATTGCCCGCATCCTCGATCATGACAATATCATGGTCGAGCTGAACACCCCCGTCACCCGGGCCGAGGCCGAGGGCTTCGATCACGTCTTCTATTCCGGCCCGATCGACGGCTGGTTCGATTTCCGTCTGGGGCGGCTGGGCTATCGCACGCTGGATTTCGAACGCTTCGATTATCAGGGCGATTATCAGGGCTGCGCCGTCATGAACTATGGCGATGTCGATGTGCCATGGACGCGGATCACCGAACACAAGCATTTCGCCCCGTGGGAAAGCCATGAAGGTTCGGTGCTGTATCGCGAATTTTCGCGTGCCTGCGGGCCGGATGACATTCCGTATTACCCGATCCGTCAGGTGGCCGAAAAAACCTTGCTGGCCGATTACGTCGAACTGGCCAAGGCCGAACGCAACGTGACCTTCGTGGGCCGTCTGGGCACCTATCGCTACCTTGATATGGATGTCACCATCCGCGAGGCGCTGGATTGCGGTCGGGCCTTCCTTGCCAGCAATGGCGCGGAGATGCCTGCCTTTACGGTGAACCCGCTGTAACATGGGCCAGTCTGCGCGCATCGCGGCGGTTGTGGTCACCTACAACCGCCTGCACCAGTTGCAACAGACGGTGACGCGCCTTCTGGCCGAACCGGTCGATCATCTGATTGTGGCTGATAACGGGTCCAGCGATGGCAGCCGTGATTGGCTGCATGCGATTGACGATCCGCGGCTGGAGATCCTCGAAATGCCGCGCAATCTGGGCGGTGCCGGCGGGTTCGAGGCCGGGATGCGCCATGCCGCGGCCCGGCATGATCCCGACTGGATTCTGGTGGTCGATGATGATGCGCGGCCCGAGCCCGGGGCGATTGCCGCCTTCCGCGCCAGTGACACGACCGGCTGGGATGCCGTGGCGGCCGCCGTCTATTTTCCAGACGGGCGCATCTGCGGCATGAACCGCCCGGTGCTGAACCCGTTCTGGCACCCCCGCATCTTTTTGCGGACGGCAACCGGGGGCGGGCGCGCGGCCTTTCATCTGACCGACAGCGATTATCAGCACCCCGGCCCCTTGCGGGTGGATGGCGGGTCGTTTGTCGGGCTGTTCCTGTCGCGCCGCGCTGTGGAACTGGCGGGCTTTCCTGATGGGCGGCTGTTTGTCTATGCCGAAGACGGGCTTTATTCGCTGGCCATCAGCGGGGCAGGCGGGCAGATCGGATTTTTCCCCGGGCTGCGTTTTGAACATGATTGTTCGACCTTTGCGCCGGATGGCCGGTTCACACCGGTCTGGAAGGCCTATTTCTATCACCGAAACCTGCTGCTGCTGTATCGGCGCGCGGCAGGTCTGTGGTTCTGGCCGGCGCTGCTGGCGGTCTTGCCCAAATGGGTCTGGCGGGCCATGCAGCAGGGGCCGGATCGCTGGCGTTTCTTGCGGTTGCTGGGTTGGGCGGTGCGTGACGGTCTGACCCGCCGCGTCGGCTGGACGCTGGACGATCTGCAGGATGAAATGCGTCGCAAAGGGTTGTGACCCCGTTCAACCTTTTCTTGCATGATCTTGGTGGCTGTGGTCGGGCAGCCACATTTTCGCGTCACCTGGCCGAAATTGCGGCAATTTTGTGGTCGCCCATCTAGGGGTAAGCCTGCGAATGATCGGCACACCCTGCCCAATAGGCACGATATATTGCGTGAACTTTGGTTTATTAACCTTTATCTGGGGGCATTTCGACGGGTTCCGCATCTGATCTGCCGTCTGACTCCACCCGGCATTGTGGCTGAAGGGCAGAGAAAATGTGGCAGCCTTCCAACTGACCCCTAGAAATTGTGTTGGATCACGGGTATTCCTTTTGGCAATCGGATCCCGAAAAGGGACCAATTCATAACATCCGGACGAGCAGAGTCCCGGTTTGAGGCGGAGTAGTAAGATGGTGCAGGCGATTGATTTCGCCGTCCGTAATTCCACGGGCGGTGTCGTGCAGGGCACGGCAGGCGGCAAAGGCAGCAATTTCATTCAGGTTGGTTCGGGCGAAAGTGTCTCGCTCAATCTCGCACAGTCCAGCGTTGTCGGTTACGAACGCCGGGGTGCCGATCTTGTCGTCAAACTGGTTGATGGGTCGGAAATCGTTCTCAGCGGGTTCTACGATGGCGCTGCGGGGCAGGCCAACCGGCTCTATCTTTCCGCCAATGGCGAGGTGACAGAGGTTCTGCTGCAGGATACGGGCGCGAATGGCCCGATTTATGCGCAATATGGGCCGGTTGACTCCTGGAACAAATTCTCCACCGTGGATGACCTGCGTTTCGCCGAGGCGGATGGTCTGTCAGGTTCCGAAATCTATTCGGATGAACCGGCTGGCATGGGTTTCCTGGCACCGGGCGCGCTGGGCGTGGGTGGCCTGGGTGCAGCAGCACTGGCAGCGGGTCTGCTGGGCGGTGCCGCTTTGCTGGGCGGCGGTGGCGGCAAAGACCCGACCGATCCTACGGACCCGACTGATCCGACTGATCCCACGGACCCGACCGATCCGACTGATCCCACGGACCCGACTGATCCGACTGATCCCACGGACCCGACCGATCCGACTGATCCCACGGACCCGACCGATCCGACTGATCCCACGGACCCGACCGATCCGACTGATCCCACGGACCC